>NZ_JBMDIS010000070.1:0-35435 GCF_057808775.1 Pseudomonas sp. FG86
TTCCGATTGATTGGGGCTGCTTCGCAGCCCAACGCGGGGCAAGCCCGCTCGCCACGGGTTACTGTTTGCTAGTTCTATCTCTTAACTGACCGGCATCAGGGCTTGCCAAGGAGGTACCCATTTGCTGCGCGACAGCGGCACCTCCCACATTCGATCAGTGGTTTACCAGACGCCGATTTTCACCACTTTCTCCGCCTCCGGCTCACCGTAACGAAACCGTTGGCCACGCAGATCGATCTCTGTGTGGCTGATGGTGGTGCGCCGTTTCAACCCGCGCAGCCATTCGAACAGATACCCCAAATGAATGTCGCGCACTTGGGCGTAGGCCGGGTCGCTGCCCAGGTCGTGCAGCTCCTGCGGGTCGTTTTCCAGGTCGAACAGTTGTGCGCGAAAGCCGTCGTACGCCAGGTATTTCCAGCGCTCGCTGCGTACCATCGTCATCCGGCAACGGTCGATGGGTTGCGCCAGGCGTTCGCGGGCCGGGGCCTGGAAGGCATAGTCGTACTCGGCGATGGCGTAGCGGCGCCAGCTCGTTTCTTGGCAATGCAGCAGCGGGATCAGTGAGCGGCCTTCCAGGCGATGGTCGGCCGCGGGCAGGCCCAAGGCCTCAAGGAAAGTCGGCAGCGCATCGATGGTTTCCACCAGCCGTGCGTCCACTGTGCCACGGCTGATATCGGCCGCGGCGCGTGGGTCGCGCACGATCAGCGGAATGCCCACGGCCGGTTCCAGCAAAAATTCTTTTTCGCCGAGGAAGTGATCGCCGAGAAAGTCGCCGTGGTCGCTGGTGAACACGATCAAGGTGTCGTCCCAACGGCCGTTGCTTTGCAGGAAATCGAACAGTCGCCCGAGTTGGTCGTCGACTTGTTTGATCAAGCCCATGTAGGTGGGAATCACCGTGAGCCGTACCTCGTCACGGGAAAAGTTCAGGCTCTCCTGGTGTTGGCGGAACGCTTGGTACACCGGGTGATCGCTGGTTTCCCCGGGCTGGATCGGTGCCTGGATATGCTCGGCGCCATACAGCGCGTGATAGGGCGCCGGTGCGATGTAGGGCCAGTGTGGCTTGATATAGGACAAGTGCAGGCACCACGGTTGTTCGGCCTGCTCGCGGATAAAGTCGATAGCGCGGTCGGTGGTGTAGACGGTTTCCGAATGTTCCTCGGCCACGCGCGCGGGCAGGCTGGCATTGCGCATGTGCCAACCGCTGAGCACTTCGCCGTTTTCACCTGCTGCGGCATTGGCCCATTCGTGCCACGGGTTGGTGCCGCTGTAGCCCTGTTCGCGCAGGTAATGGGTGTAGGGCGCGGACTCGCGTTTGTCATCGAACAGCGGGCTGTCGGGGTAGATGCCGTCGTGACGCAAGTACGCCTCGAAGCCGACCTCGTTCAATGGCTCGGCCTGCTCGCTCCCAGGGTCGATATTCAGGCGCTGCAAGGCTTCGACATTGGGCGTGGCGTGGGTCTTGCCGACCAGCGCCGTGCGGATACCGTGGGGGCGCAGGTAGTCGCCGATGGTCAGTTCTTCCAGGGGCAACGGCACCGCGTTCCACGCCACCTGGTGGCTGCTGACGTAGCGCCCGGTATAGGCCGACATGCGCGAGGGCCCGCAGATGGTGCCTTGGGTATAGGCGCGGCTGAAGCGCACACCGGCGGCTGCCAGGCGATCGATGTTCGGCGTGTGCAGGTGAGCGTGGCCGTAGCACGACAGGTAATCGCGGCGCAGTTGGTCGCACATGATGTACAGCACGTTGCGCACGGGTTGGGAGTGGGGCATGGGGTTTCACCAGACGGAGGACAGGTGAGGTTTTTCGCCGTTCGGGTGGGGGGCTGGCAAGTGCATTTGGGGACTGGATTTCATGCAGGGGATGCATGGCCTAAACCGCGACGTTCTCCAGTGCACACACATCCTCATCCAACTCATCGATCTGTTTGATCTGCTCGATCATCGCTTGCGCCAGCGGCGACAAGCGATACCCGGCCCGGCTGACGATGCCGTAGCGGGTGTAACGCTCCTCCAGATCCTCGGCCAGGCCCTCGATCTTCAAGCACACCAACTCGCCCCGGGCCATGTGCAGCACATCGCTGTTGGCGCTGACGATGCCGATGGCGTCGGAGCGCAGCACCACGCCCATCAGGCTATAGCCGTTTTCGCATTCGACATTGGGCTGGTAATCGGGCCGGCCACTGAGGTCGACGATGACCTTGCGCAGGTTGGGCGGGCGGATGGTCACGGCCAGCGGGTAACTCATCAGCTCGGCGGCGCTCACGCTGTCGCGCAGGGCCAGCGGGTGGCCGGCGCGGCAGCAGAAATACCAGCGGCGCGGGCGCAGGCGGTGGGTGTGATAGTCCGGGTTGGCTTCGAAGTGGCGGGTGTCGGCGACGAAAAACTCGAACTCTTCACTGAGCAGGCGTTTGCTCAGGCTTTGCCAGTCGTCGACCTGGTACTGCACCCGTGCCTTAGGGTAGCGCCCGATAAAACTGCCGATGGCGCGGGGCACCAAGCCACCCGCTGGCGCCGGGCCGCAACCGAAGCGCAACTCCCCTGCCTCCAGGCCATTGAACTGGTCGATCTCGTTGGCCAGTTGCTGCGCACCGCTGACCAGGCGCCGGGCGTGCTCCAGCAATACCTGGCCTTGTTTGGTCGGTGCCAGGTCTTTACGGCCACGGTCAATCAGCTGGCAACCGGCGCTGTGTTCCAGGGCCTGGATACTGCGACTGAACGCTGACTGCGACAGGTTCACCGTCAACGCGGCTGCGACAAAACTGCGTTGTTCGGCAAGGGCGATGAAGTGACGAAGCTGGCGCAAATCGATATGCATTTTTCACATCAAAAATATCCGGGAAATGCATTGGCTATGCATTAGGTCGACTCTTTATAAAGGCTATCTCTTATGCAGTAAATGTTAGTTA
The DNA here is from genome assembly GCF_057808775.1 of Pseudomonas sp. FG86. NCBI lineage: Bacteria > Pseudomonadati > Pseudomonadota > Gammaproteobacteria > Pseudomonadales > Pseudomonadaceae > Pseudomonas > Pseudomonas sp. FG86. The sequence continues at coordinate 2,907 of NZ_JBMDIS010000070.1, forward strand.
AAACATAAATAAATAACCTAAAGGAATATCTCTCGATGGATATTTCCGGGTTCCGGAGCCGCTTATGAGTCTGTTGAAGTCCGCTGTCCCTTCCTCTCCCTGGCGGCTCAAGCGTTTGCCGCTGGCGCTGTTGCTGGCCGGCAGTGCCAGCTGGACGCCCAGCCACGCGGCCGACGCAAACAAGCCTGCGCCCGAAGGCGAGAACGCCACTGGCCAACTGGAAACCGTCACGGTCACCGCTCGGCGCCGCACCGAAAGTGCCCAGGATGTGCCGACGCCCATGAGCGTGATCGGTGGCCAGGCCCTGGAGAGCCAGCGGGTGTATCGGATTCAGGATTTGCAGCAACTGGTGCCCAGCGTCAACGTCGCCTACATGCATGCGCGCCAGTCCAGCGTGTCGATTCGCGGCCTGGGCAACAACCCGGCGAGTGACGGCCTTGAGGGCAGCGTGGGGCTGTATATCGACAACGTTTACCTCGGGCGGCCGGGCATGGCGGTGTTCGACCTGATGGACATCGAGCAGCTTGAAGTCTTGCGCGGCCCGCAAGGGACGTTGTTCGGCAAAAACACCACCGCCGGGGTGATCAACATCAGCACGCGCGCGCCGAGTTTCACCCCGGAGCGCAGCATTGAAACCTCGTTGGGCGAGGACGGCTACTTCCAGACCAAGGGCACGATTTCCGGCCCGCTCACCGATGAGCTGGCGGGGCGTTTCTCGGCGTATCGCACCCGCAGCGACGGTGACATCAAGAACGAATACAACGGCCATGACCTCAACGGTGGCTCGCGCCAAGGCTTTCGCGGGCAACTGCTGTACAAGCCCAGCGAGGCGTTCAACCTGCGCTGGATCGGCGATTACAACGAAGAGGATTCCAGCGCCGGCACCCGTGTGCTGTACAGCACCGGGCCGACCATCAACGGCACCAACCTCTACCAGTCGCGGGCCAACGCGGCAGGCGCGACCCTGGTCGATGGCACCCATCGCAAGGTCAACCTGGACAGCGACCAGCAGGTCACGGTGTTCCAGGGCGGCACGTCGCTGGAAGCCAACTGGACGTTGCCAAGTGACTTCACCCTGACCTCGGTGAGTTCCTATCGCTTCTGGAACTTCACCCCACGCAACGACGACGGCCTTAACGTGCCAGCGTCGTATAACGCCGGGGTGTCGGTGGAAGATAAGCAGTGGTCCCAGGAATTCCGGCTGGCTTCGCCCACCGGCGGTTTCTTCGATTACGTGCTCGGTGCCTACTACTTCGGCAACTCGCTGGACAACAAATCCTTCGCCTATTACGGGCCCCAGGCCGACATTTGGAACGGCACGCCAGCCGGCGCACTGGCCAACGTCAGCAGCGTCGGCAACGGGCACATTCGCACCGACAGTTTTGCACTGTTTGCCCAAGGCACCTGGCACCTCACCGAACGCCTGGATTTCACCGCCGGCCTGCGCGGCACCTATGAAGAAAAAAGTGCCTGGGTCACGCGTAACAATCCCCTCGGCGGTGCGGCGGTCACCGGTGCTGCCGCTACGGCTCGACGTGGCCGCGCGGGGGCGTACGACTCCGGTGACCTCACGCAATACAGCACCAGCCCCTCGGGTTTGCTCAACCTGAGCTACCGCTTCAACGAAAACCTGTTGGGCTACGCGACGCTGTCCCATGGCGAAAAGTCCGGCGGGGTCAACCTGGCGGTAGGCTCGGCACCGACGGCCGGTGCCGACTCACTGCTGATCGGCACCGAGCGCGCCAACAACGCCGAACTGGGTTTCAAAAGCACGCTGTGGGACCGGCGGCTGCAGCTCAATGCCAACCTGTTCTGGACCCAGGTCAACGGTTACCAGACCAATGCCTATGACCAGGACAACCGTGTGCAGTACCTGACCAACGCCGGTTCGGTGCGCTCGCGGGGCGTCGAGGTGGAAAGCACCCTGGTGCCGATCAAGGGCCTGACGTTGAACCTCAACGGCTCGTTCAATGATGTGAGCTACCTGTCTTACAAGGATGCGCCGTGCCCGCCGGAAGTCAGTCTGCGCCCCGGTGCGCCGGCCTCCTGCGACCTGAGCGGGCATCAAGTGGTGGGGGCGTCGAAATGGATCGCCAACGCCAACGGCGAATACAAGTGGAACCTGGATAACGGCTTCGAACCCTACGTCACCGCCAGCTATGCCTTCCGCTCCAAGGCCGTGGGCACGGTGGAGGACTCTGACTATGGACAGATTCCCGCCTACGCCGTGGTCAACCTGTCCACCGGCCTGCGCGGCAACTATGAGCAGGGGCAGTGGGACGTGTCGTTATGGCTGAAGAACGCCTTCGACAAGACCTACTACACCACCCTGTGGACCGGCGGTAACGGCGGTTATGAAGGGCTGCTGGGCACGCCGCGTACGCTGGGCCTGACCGGGCGCTACGACTTCTAGCCGGGTACGGCGGCGGTGCGGTAGGTGGCTGGGCTGAACACTCGCGTCACCATGAGCATCGCCACTGCCGTGAGCGTCAACACCCACCAGGCGCTGGTGAAATGGCCGGTAAGTTCGCGCAGCCAGCCGGTTATCCATGGCGAGACCGCGTTGATCAAAAAGCCGATGCCTTGCACAAAGGCCGCCAGTTGCCCGGCTTGCCGAGGGTCGCGATGGTGGTCGAGGGTCAGCAGCAGGCTCAGGGCGAAACACGCGCCCAGGCCGAAGCCGCACAAGGCGACCCACAGGTGGGTCAATTCCAGCGGCGCCAGCAACAGGCCGAGATAACCCACGGTCTGGGCGAGCAAGGCAATGCCCAGCAGCGGCCGCCGATCGATACCGCGTTGCGCCAGCACGGGCATCAGCAGCGCGGCGATCACCTGGAAGATGGTCATGAACGCCAGCAACGAACCGCTGGGCAGCACGCCCCAGCCCAATTGCTGATAGTAGGCCGGCAACCACGCCACCAGGCTCATGTAGCCGCAATTGACCAGGCCGAAGTACAGCGCCAGCAACCAGGCGCGACGATTGCGCAGGCTCTTGAACGTGGGCATCACCTTGGAGCTTCTGGCCGCCCCCAGCGGTAAGAACACCCACAGCAGCCACGCGGCCAGCGCCGGTAGCAACCAGATTCCCAGCCCCGCCTGCCATTGCTGGAAATGGCTGGCCACCAGCGGGCTGAGCAGCGCTGCCAGTCCGCCGCCGGCCATCAGCGAAGCCGAATACACCCCCATCGCCACCGGCACGCGCTGCTGGAATTCGCGCTTGATCATCGCCGGCACCAACGCCTGGATCAGCGCGACACCGGCACCACCGAGCAGGGCAGTGGCCAGCAATGCCGAGCCCTGGCCCATCAGCCAGCGCGCCAGGCACGCCAGCAGGATCATCATCAAGCCCAGGGCAATGCCGCGCCGTTCACCCAAGCGCGCTTCCACCCGCACACCCGCCAGCGCCACCAGGCCCATGCACACCACCGGCAGGCTGGTCAGCAGGGCGCTGCTCTGGAAACTCAGGCCGGTGGCCTGGCGAATCTCGCCGAGCAACGGGCTGATCGAGCTGAGGATCGGCCGCAGGTTGAGGCCCAGTACCACCAGCAGGCCCCAGCCCGCGAGTTTGCTCACGAATGAAGAGTTAAACGTCATGCGGGGCCTGTTCGAGGTGCAAAAAGAGGCAGGTAGTATCGCCAGCTGGCGAGGTATTCTGAAATTAAATATAACCATGCCAATCAGTGGCAAATGGAATGGTGACCAGCATGTTCGATCCTGTGTTGTTGCGCAGTTTTGTCGCGGTGGTGGATTGCGGCAATTTCACCCGCGCCGCCGAGCGCCTGCACTTGACCCAGTCCACCGTGAGCCAGCAAATCCGGCGGCTGGAAGAAGCGGTGACGTGCCAACTGCTGGACCGCGACCAGCGCCGTGTGGTCGCCACTGCCGAAGGCGAGCGGCTGCTGGCCTATGCGCGGCGCATCCTGGCGCTGCATGAAGAAGCCGCCGATGTGTTGATCAACCAGCAAAGTGATGGCGTGCTGCGCCTTGGCGTACCGGAAGACTTTGCTGCCGAGCGCCTGATGCCGTTGCTGTCGGCGTTCGTGGTGGCGTATCCACGGGTGCGCCTGGAGGTCACCAGCGGTCTCGGCCCCGAGTTGCAGCGTCAGTACCGCAGCGGCGAGTTCGATGTGTTGCTGGTCAAGCAGATGGGCGACAGCGCCGACTGCCTGGCCTCATGGCCCGAGCCGTTGTGCTGGGTCGACAGCCGCAGCACACCCTCCCTGGGGCGCGATCCATTGCCGTTGGTGGCGTTTCCGGTGGGCGGCCTGTACCGCAATGAAATGCTCCAGCACCTGGAGGTGGCGGGTTGGCGCTGGCGCATCGGCTATTCCAGCGCGAGTTTGGCCAGTGTGTGCTCGGCGGTGGCGGCGGGACTGGGGATCAGCCTGTTGCCGCGCCGGGTGGTGCAGGCCGGGCATGCGGTGCTGGGGGCCGAGAGTGGCTTGCCGGCCGTGCAGGGCGTGCGACTGGCGTTGTATGGCCGCAGTGGCCTGGGAGCGGCAGGGCAGAGTTTGCAGCGCCAATTGCTCGATTTGTGCGCAAACAGCCCTGCCTGATCCATGCCTTTGCTGAATATTTTGTATGCCTGAAAAGCATCAAAAAACCGCGCTGGGGCGCCAGGCCACGGATTACGGGGCTTTGGCGCCTGCGGGTATTTTTCTTATTCAGATTAGATCTATCTATAACTTTAAAGATTACTTTAAGAGATAAGCGTCTGGCCCCGATGATTCAGCCCTCGACGGCCGCTTTGGCAGGCCTGTCGGTTTTTTTGTTTCAAAACCGTAGGGAGTGAATCAATGGGCAATGTCCAGACCGCCGCCAGTGCACCCGAGGCGCTATGGCGCCAGGCACCGAGTGGTGAGTTGGTCGACCTTGGCCGGCCACATCGCGCGCCGTTAGGGCAGTTGCGTTTGCAGAAAACCCCCAAGCGCTTTTCGAGCCGTCGCGAGGGGATTCTGCTCGGGTTGCTGGTGTTGGCCCTGCACGGTGCGGTGATCTATTGGGTGAGCCAGAAGCCCACCCCGGTGCTGCCGATTGTGCCGCCGGAAATCCCGCCAATGACCATCGAATTTTCCCAGCCGGCACCGCCCGTGGTGGAACCGCCACCGCCTGTGCCGCCACCACCGCCGCCGCCCGTGGTCGAGCCACCGCCGCCGGTGGTGGATGAGTTGGCCGCCAAGCCGGCACCGCCCAAGCCGATTCCAAAACCTAAGCCCAAGCCGGTGCCAAAGCCTGAGCCCAAGCCCGCACCGAAACCGGTCGAGCAGGCGCCCACGCCACCGCAACCGGCGCCACCGGCCCCCGCGCCCGCTCCGCCCGCGCCAGCCCCGGTGACCCCTGCTTCGGCCAACGCCGCGTACCTCAAGAACCCGGCGCCGGAGTACCCGTCACTGGCGCAGCGTCGCGGTTGGGAAGGCACGGTGTTGTTGCGAGTGCATGTACTGGCCAGCGGTAAGCCGGGCGAAATCCAGGTCCAGAAAAGCAGCGGTCGCCAGCAACTCGACGACGCCGCGCTGACCGCCGTGAAGCGTTGGAGCTTCGTGCCGGCCAAGCAAGGCGATGTGGCCCAGGACGGCTGGGTCAGCGTACCGATCGATTTCAAGATTCACTAACTATTCGGCTGCGGTGTGTTGCACACGCCGCGACCCGCACAAGAGGGAAAACATCATGGCATTAGCATCTCCACTTGAATCCATCGAAAGCGCGGTGATCTGGCTGCTGGTGGTCTTTTCGGTCGCCACCTGGGGCCTGGCCCTGCTCAAGGGCGTGCAGTTCGGTCGCCTTAAAGCGCAGGATCGCAAGTTCCACAAACAGTTCTGGGCGGCGTCGAGTCTCGACTCGGCCGCCGAGTTGGCCGAGACCCAGCCCGGTGCCGCTGCCCGTGTGGCCCAGGCCGGTTACGCCGCGATCCAGGTCGGGGAAGCGCCGCACGCGGCCGACCTGAGCCAGGCGATCAACCACCAGGACCGCCTCGAGCGTGCCCTGCGCCAGCAGATCGTACGTGAGCGCCGTTCCCTGGAAACCGGCCTGGCCGTGGTCGCCAGTATCGGCAGTACCTCGCCGTTTATCGGTCTGTTCGGCACCGTGTGGGGGATCATGGAAGCGCTGAAGGGGATCAGCGCGGCCGGCTCCGCCAGCCTGGAAACCGTGGCTGGCCCGATCGGTGCGGCGCTGGTCGCTACCGGCGTGGGTATTGCCGTCGCCGTCCCGGCGGTGCTGGTCTACAACTACTTCCTGCGTCGCCTGAAGCTCACGGCGGCCGACCTGGATGACTTTGCCCACGACTTCTACAGCCTGGCGCAGAAGCATTCGTTCCGCGTGCTGCTGCACCCTGCGCTGACCAAAGGCGCGGCCGGCAACCCGCAAAAAGTGAAGGAGGCGTCCTGAGATGGCCTTCTCCACCCAAGACAGCGATGAGGTGCTGAGCGAGATCAACGTCACGCCGTTGGTCGACGTGATGCTGGTACTGCTGGTGGTGTTTATCGTCACCGCGCCGCTTTTGACCAATGCGATCCCGATCAACCTGCCCAAGACCGAGGCGGTCGCCCCGGTGGAGCAGAAGGACCCGCTGGTGGTGAGCATCGACGGTGCCGGCAAACTGTTTATCAACAAGGACGAAATCCAGCCGGACCTGCTGGAATTCAACCTGCAGGCGGCCAAGGCCAAGGACCCCGATGTGCGGGTGCAACTGCAGGCCGATGATGGTGTGAACTACGGCGAAGTGGCGCGAGCCATGGCGTCTATCGAGCGCGCGGGGATTACCAAGCTGTCGGTGATCACGGCACGTTAGTTTCAAAGCCTCGACAATTTTTTGGCCGTTTCCTTGGCAGGGTGCGGCCTTTTTTTTGCCTGGAATTTAAGTCGCGCCGCCAAATCCCGATCGGGAAGGGGGCCAATGTGGGAGGGGGCTTGCCCCCGATGGCGGAGTGTCAGTTGGCCAATTTGTCTGCTGGCACCACTGCCATCGGGGGCAAGCCCCCTCCCACATTTTGATCTCATGCAGGATTGGTTTTTTGGTTATTAATAAATAGCTTCTTATTCCTTAACGAATATAACCCTCGTCCCTATACTGTCCTACAACGTTAAACGCTGCAGGAGGGCACACCCATGCACAGCGAGTTGATTCGTTATCTGATCGTGCCGGGCTGGCAAGGATCGCCAGAAGATCATTGGCAAAGTCACTGGCAGAACAGCCTGCCCAACAGCGCACGCGTGGAGCAGGCCGATTGGCTCACGCCGCGCCGTGAAGACTGGGTCGCCGCGCTGGCCGAGGCGATTGCCGCCGACAGCACGCCGGTGATTCTGATCGCCCATAGCCTGGGCTGCATCACCGTGGCCCATTGGGCGGCCACTGCCCCGGTGCAGTTCCTGCGGCAGGTGCGCGGTGCCTTGCTGGTAGCTCCGGCGGACGTCGAACGTCCGGCGTGCTCGCCTGCCCTGCGCAACTTTGCGCCGATCCCGACCGACCTGTTGCCGTTTCCCAGCCAGGTGGTCAGTTCCGATAACGACAGCGCCGTCAGCGCCCCCCGGGCCCTGGAATTGGCCCGCAACTGGGGGGCCGAAGCCGGCATTCTCTCGGGGGCCGGGCATATCAATGTGAAGTCCGGTCACCAACGCTGGGAGCAAGGCTTCGCCTACCTGTATCGCTTGCAAAGTCGCCTCGAGCATCACGCCCGGCGCACTGCCTGATATTTTTTAAACGCCCCGTCCCTGAGCGGATTTGGGGCGGGAGCCTGCCATGAGCCTGCATGAAACCTTCGGTCAGCCCCTGCTGACCTTCCCCGACGCCGAAAAAAGCCCGCTGAGCATCCGCGCCAAGGCGCTGGTGTTTGTCGACCCGCGTTCGCGGCAACTGCGCGAAGAGCTGGAAAACCTAGCCCCCCGCGCCTTGCCCGTATTGATTCGCGGCGAGACCGGTAGCGGTAAAGAGCTGCTGGCGCGGCATATCCATCGTGGCAGTGATCGTGCCGGGCTGTTTGTCTCGGTCAATTGCGGCGCCATCAGCCCGACCTACGCCGATGCCGAGTTGTTCGGCTACGCTGCCGGCGCCCACAGCGGCGCGGCGAGCAGCCGTGCCGGCTGGTTCGGGTCGGCCAATGGCGGCACCTTGTACCTGGATGAAATCGGCGATTTGCCGCTGCCGATCCAGGTCAAGTTGCTCGCCGCCCTGGAAAACCACGAAGTCACTCGCGTCGGTGCGCATCAGCCAAGCCCGGTGGATGTGCGCCTGGTAGCAGCCACCAGCATCGACCTGGCCCAAGCCGTGGCTGCCGGCAAGTTTCATGAGCGGCTGTTCCATTACCTGAGCGAAGGCCAGCTGGAATTGCCGGCATTGCGCGAGCGGGTCGGCGATATCCTGTCCCTGGCCGAGTACTTCCTCGGTATCTACAGCCAGCGCCTGGACCTGCCGGTGCCGTTGATCAGCGACGCCGCCCAGCGCGTACTGGAACACCACAGCTGGCCGGGCAATACCCGCGAGTTGGAGAACGTCATTCACTTTGCGCTGCTGGTCAGCAGCGGCGATGAGATTCTGCCGGAGCATCTGAATCTGCCCGTGGCCGGTTCGCCCCTTGAACAGGTGCAGCGAATATTCGATAACGCCAGCCCCGCCGAGCAGGAAACCTTGCGCCGCTTTCTACATGAACAAAATGGAATATCAACGTGAATAAAAGATATTGTTCGGGAATAAAAAATCTAGGTATTGTCGCTTGCATGCCGCGATAGCACTTCGCTGGCACTTCTCATCAAAACGGTCGTCAGAGACGCCCCGCAATTCCAATAAGGACACTGCATGAAAAAGGTTCTGTTGTTTACCGCACTGGCGGCTGCCCTGACTGCAAGCTTCGCCCAGGCCAACGAAAAACTGGTGGTGGCTGCCACTCCGATCCCGCACGCGGAGATCCTTGAGCTGGTCAAGCCGACCCTGGCCAAAGAAGGCGTGGACCTGGAAATCAAAGTCTTCACCGACTACGTTCAACCCAACACTCAGGTGGCCGAGAAGCGTCTGGACGCCAACTACTTCCAGACCCTGCCGTACCTGGAAAACTTCAACAAGGGCAAGGGCACCAACCTGGTCACCGTGATCGGTGTGCATGTTGAACCCATCGGTGGCTACTCGAAAAAGATCAAGAATATTTCCGAGCTCAAGGACGGCGCCACCGTTGCCATCCCGAACGAAGGCTCCAACAGCGGTCGTGCCCTGTTGCTGTTGCAAAAGAATGGTCTGATTACGCTGAAAGACCCGACCAACGCGCTGTCCACGCCGAAAGACATCAAGGACAACCCCAAGCACCTGAAATTCAAGGAGCTGGAATCGGCCCTGCTGCCACGTGTGCTGGACCAGGTCGACCTCGATGTGATCAACACCAACTACGCCCTGGAAGCTGGCCTCAACCCAGCGAAAGACGCACTGATCATCGAAGACGCCAAGTCGCCTTACGTGAACTTCCTGGTGGCTCGCCCGGACAACAAGGACAGCGCCGCTATCCAGAAATTGGCCAAGGCGCTGACCAGCCCGGAAGTCAAAGCTTTCATCGAGAAGAAGTACAACGGCGCAGTCGTGCCAGCGTTCTGATGTAAGCCCAAACCCCTTCAAGGTTTCAACGCCGACGGCTACTACAGCGTCGGCGTTTTTTATGCCTGGAATTTGGAATGCAATAAAAACTGTGGGAGGGGGCTTGCCCCCGATGGCGGTATGTCAGTCACAGATGCATTGACTGAACCACTGCTATCGGGGGCAAGCCCCCTCCCACATGGGATCTACGGTGTTTTAGAGATCCCGGCTATTGATCGCCCTGCGCAACGCCACCAACCATTTCACCAGCTCCTGCGGATCAATCGGCTTCGCTTTGTTCATTGTTCATTCCTTCGAAACACAGACCCCCCAACCATAGCCGTCACTTGGAAAACCCGCGAATCCGGCGGTTATCTTTTTGGGTGATATCAATATGCTATTTCGGTATTTAAATTTTATTTTTTATACCTTTAGAGTTCGCGCTACCCGGCGTTACCCACGCCGGCCTGGACGGCACTCGCTGCATTACCCCTGCGGCGTCATGGACTCAAGATGACCTTCGATTTCGCTTTTATCCTCAGCACCCTGCCGGCGTTTTTCAAAGCCGTGGGGGTGACGCTGCAAGTGGGCCTGATCGCCATTGCCACCTCGCTGTCGGTGGCGCTGATCAACGCCGCCTTGCTGGTGTTTCGCACGCCTTACCTGTCGCGCCTGGTTGGGCTCTATGTGGAGTTGGCGCGTAACACCCCGCTGCTGATCCAGCTGTTTTTCGTGTACTTCGCCCTGCCGGCCCTGGGCTTCAATATTTCCGGGTTTTGGGCGGCGATCATCACCATGACCTTCCTCGGCGGCGCCTACCTCACCGAAGTGCTGCGCGCGGGCGTGGAAGCGGTGCCGCTGGCGCAGGTCGAATCGGGCAAGTCTATCGGTCTGTCCGACTGGCAGTTGCTGCGCCATGTGATCCTGCCCCAGGCCGGCATCCTCAGCCTGCCGGCGCTGTTCGCCAATTTCATCTTCCTGCTCAAGGAGACCACCGTGGTCTCTGCCGTGGCGGTGCCGGAGATTCTCTACACCACCAAGAGCTACATCGCTCTCTACTACAAGACTTACGAAATGCTCGCCGTGCTGACGCTGATTTGCGTGCTGTTGTTCCTGCCGTTGTCGCTGCTGCTCAGCCGCCTGGAAAGGAGGCTCCAGCATGGCCAGTTCGGGTCTTGAATTGTTGTGGGTGTCGCTGCCGCAACTGGGTAAGGGCGCTGCGCAAACCCTGTCGATTTCCTTTCTGAGCATCGCTTTCAGTACGGTCGGCGGGGTGCTGTACGGCGTGTTGCGCACGTTGAATCAAACGGTGATCAATGGGCTGCTGCGCATTTACCTGGAGCTGTTCCGTGCGATCCCGGTGCTGGTGTGGCTGTACCTGTTGTTTTTCGGCCTGCCGATTTTCTTCGGCCTGAGCATTCCGAGTTTCTGGTGCGCGGTGTTGGTGCTGTCGCTGTGGGGCGCCAGCGAGGTGGGCGAAGTGGTGCGCGGCGCTTTGCATTCGCTGCCCCGTGGCCAGCGCGAGGCGGGCTTGTCGATTGGCCTGTCCGCCCCGCAGCTGTACGGCTACGTGCTGCTGCCCCAGGCCCTCAAGCGCATGACGCCGCCGACCATCAACGTCTACACGCGCATCATCAAGACCAGCTCCCTGGCGGTGCTGATCGGCGTGGTGGACGTGATCAAGGTGGGCCAGCAAATCATCGAGCGCACCTATGAGTCGGTGTTGATCTACGGCGCGCTGTTCCTGTTTTTCTTCTTCATCTGCTACCCGTTGTCAGCCGCCTCCAAGCTGCTGGAACGGCGCTGGGGCCAAGCATGAGCGCACTGATCGAGTTCCGGGGTTTCAATAAGTTCTTCGGCGACCAGCAGGTGCTCAAGGGCATCGACCTGAGTGTGCAAAGCGGCGAAGTGGTGGTGATCCTCGGCCCCAGCGGCTGTGGCAAAAGCACGTTGCTGCGCTGCCTCAACGGCTTGGAAGCAGCCCATAGCGGCAGCCTGCGGTTTGCCGGCAAGGAGCTGCTGGCTAAACACACGGATTGGCGCCAGGTACGCCAGGATGTGGGCATGGTGTTCCAGAGCTACCACCTGTTCCCCCATATGAGTGTGCTCGACAACCTGCTGCTCGGCCCGCTGAAAGTGCAAAAGCGCGAGCCCCGCGAAGCGCGCGCCCAGGCAGAAAAACTGTTGGACCGCGTCGGCCTGGCCGACAAGCGCGACGCCTACCCGCGCCAGCTTTCCGGCGGCCAGCAGCAACGCATCGCTATCGTCCGTTCGTTGTGCATGAACCCCCAGGTCATGCTGTTTGACGAAGTCACCGCCGCCCTCGACCCGGAGATGGTCAAGGAAGTGCTGGAAGTGATCCAGGGCCTGGCCCGCGACGGCATGACCCTGCTGATCGTCACCCACGAAATGGCCTTCGCCCGCGCCGTGGCCGACCGCGTGGTGTTCATGGAGGCCGGTCGCATCCTCGAACACAACACCCCCGAAGAATTCTTTACGAACCCGCAAACCGCACGCGCGCAGCAGTTCCTGGAGAAGTTCTCCTTTGTTTCAACACTGCCCAAGAAAACCCAGGAACTGGAGCTGATATGAAAAAGTTACTGCTGCCACTGTTTGCCGTTGCCTTACTGGCCGGCTGCGATAAAAAGGCCGAAGAGCCTGCTAAACCTGCCGCCGCCGTGAGTTACATCGACAAGATCAAGGCGCGCGACAAACTCATCGTTGGCGTGTTCACCGACAAACCACCGTTCGGCTTTGTCAACGAAGCCGGGCGCTACGTCGGCTTCGATACCGACATCGGCCGCCGATTCGCCAAGGACTTGCTGGGTGATGAAAACAAAGTCGAATTCGTCGCCGTCGAGCCGGCCAGCCGTATTCCCTTCCTGCAAAGCGACAAGGTCGACCTGATCCTCGCCAACATGACCGTGACCCCGGAGCGTAGGGAAGCGGTGGACTTCACCAACCCCAACCTGAAAGTCGCGGTACAGGCCCTGGTGCCCAACGACAGACCGGTCAAGAGCCTGGATGACCTGGCTACCCGCACCACCATCGTCACCACCGGCACCACGGCCGATATCTGGCTGACCAAGAACCACCCGGACTGGAAACTGCTCAAGTTCGAGAAAAACTCCGAGTCGTTGCAGGCGCTGTCGGCCGGGCGTGGCGATGCGTACGCGCAAGACAACCTGGTGCTGTTCAGCTGGGCCAAGCAGAACCCGGGCTACCGCGTGTTGGAACAGAAACTCGGCGACGAGGCCCCGATCGCGCCAGCGGTGAAGAAGGGCAATATCGAATTGCGTGACTGGGTGAATGCCGAGTTGGCGAAGCTGGGTGAGGAGAAGTTCTTGCTCAAGTTATATGACCAATATGTGCGCAAAGAACTGAGCGACGACACCAAGCCTGAGAGTGTGATTGTCGAAGGCGGGAAGTGGCAGGGGTGATGCTGCGCTGACTGTTTTACTGCTATCGCAGGCAAGCCCTAATGCCGTTCAGTTAAGGAGGAACACTGTAACTGTAACTGTGGCAAGCGGGCTTGTTGTGGTGAGGGGGCTTGTTGTGGCGAGCGGGCTTGCCCCGCGTTGGGCTGCGAAGCGGCCCCAATAAGGCCACTGCGTTTATCCAGGCATATTGAATCTCCAGGTTTTGGGGCTGCTTCGCAGCCCAACGCGGGGCAAGCCCGCTCGCCACAGCAAACCCCCTCAATACGCCTTCCCCATGCAGAAAAGGAACCCTGATCTAAGCTCACAGTCGCATACACACTGGCACATCGCATCGCGCACAAGGAGTCCGCATGGGCGGTCGTATTTCCATCTGTATGGTCGGCATGGGTTTGGCGGTGTTGCTGAGTGGTTGTGGTCAGGAAAAAACCGAACCCAAGCAGCATTCCCGGGTGTTCGTGCAAACCGTGCAACCCGCGGATTTCGCTGCGGCCGTCACGCTGACCGGTGATATCCAGGCCCGTGTGCAAACCGATTTGTCCTTCCGCGTGGGCGGCAAGATCATCCAGCGCATGGTGGACGTGGGCGACCGGGTCAGCGCCAAGCAAGTGCTGGCCAAGCTCGATCCCAAGGACTTACAGACCAGCGTCGATTCCGCCCAGGCCCAGGTCGTGGCCGAGCAGGCGCGGGTCAAGCAAGCCGCCGCGGCCTTCGTGCGCCAGGAAAAGCTCTTGCCCAAGGGTTACACCAGCCGCAGCGAATATGACAGCGCCCAGGCCGCGTTGCGCAGCAGCCAAAGCGCCTTGGCCGCTGCCCAGGCGCAGTTGGCCAACGCTCGCGAGCAATTGGGCTACACCGCGCTGGTCGCCGAAGCGCCTGGGGTGATTACCGCACGCCAGGCGGAAGTGGGCCAGGTGGTGCAGGCCACCGTACCGATCTTCAGCCTGGCCCGCGACGGCGAGCGTGACGCGGTGTTCGACGTGTATGAATCGTTGCTGGTGGAACCGGCCAATGATGACGTGATGACGGTCAAGTTGCTGGATAAGCCGCACGTGCAGGCCACCGGTAGAATCCGCGAGACCACCCCCGCGGTGAACGCTGCCAGCGGTACCTTGCAGGTCAAGATTGCATTGAACACCTTGCCCCAGGGCATGGACCTGGGCGCCGTGGTCAGCACCACTCTCCATGCCCCGGCCAAGGCCAGTATCGAACTGCCATGGGCGGCGCTGACCAAAGACCTCAGCGAACCCGCCGTATGGCTGGTGGACGGCGACGGCAAGGCGCAGTTGCACAAAGTCAGTGTGGCGCGTTACCTCACCGGCAAGGTGATCATCAGCGACGGCCTCAAGGGTGGCGAAAAAATCGTGGTGGCGGGCGGGCAATTGCTGCACCCCGGTATGCAGGTCGAGATCGCCCAGGCGCCGGACACGGCGCAGGCCCAGGGCGTGCAACCATGAAGTACCTGACAGTTGTCCTCATCGTCGGCCTGCTGCTCGCGGGCTGCTCCAAGCAGGAACCGCCGCCCGAGCCGGTGCGCCCGGTGCTGTCCATGGAAGTGAAATCCGAAGACCAGGAAACCTTCGGCCGTTTCGCTGGCACCATCCAGGCGCGCTATGAAAGCAACCTCGGCTTTCGTGTTCCCGGTCGCATCGCTCGGCGCGCCGTGGATGTGGGCGCCGAAGTGGAGAAAGGAGCGGTGCTCGCCGTGCTCGACCCCACCGACCAACAAAACCAACTGCGCGCGGCCCAGGGCGACCTCGCGCGCGTCCAGGCGCAATTTATCAACGCCCAGGCCAATGCCCGGCGCCAGCAAGCGTTGTTCAACCGTGGCGTCGGCGCCCAAGCCCAATTGGATGCGGCCCAGACTGACCTGAAAACCACCCAGGCCAGCCTCGACCAGGCCCAGGCCACGGTCAACCAGGCCAAGGACCAGCTCAACTATGCCGAACTGCGCACCGACCATGGCGGCATTGTCACCGCCTGGAGCGCCGAAGCCGGCCAGGTGGTCAGCGCCGGCCAGCAAGTGGTGACCCTGGCCCGCCCGGACGTCAAGGAAGCGGTGATCGACCTGCCCGCCGGCCTTGCCGAGCGCCTGCCGCCGGACGTGGTGTTCCTGGTCGCCGGGCAGCTCGACCCCAGCATCAACACCACCGCCACCGTGCGCGAGATCGAGCCCCAGGCCCAGAGCGCCACGCGTACCCGTCGGGCGCGGCTGACCCTGGCCGAAACACCGCCCGCGTTCCGCCTTGGCACGGCGATCAGTGTGACCTTGAGTTCGACCATCGCCCCACGTATCGAGTTGCCCCTGAGCGCCTTGCAGGAAGTCGACGGCAAGACCCGCATTTGGCTGCTCGATACCCACAGCCAGACCGTGCAACCGCGCGACATCACCGTGCTTAGCCGTGACGCTGACAGCGCCTTGCTCGATGGCGGCGTCAACCCCGGCGAGCGTATCGTCACCGCCGGCGTGAACAGCCTGAAACCCGGGCAGAAAGTCAAAATCGACGAGGACAGCCCGCGATGAAAGGGAGCTTCAACTTATCCGACTGGGCCCTCAAGCATCAGTCCTTCGTCTGGTACCTGATGTTCGTCGCGCTGCTGATGGGCGTGTTCTCCTACCTGAACCTGGGCCGCGAGGAAGACCCTTCGTTCACCATCAAGACCATGGTGATCCAGACCCGCTGGCCGGGTGCGACCCAGGAAGAAACCCTCAAGCAGGTGACCGACCGCATCGAGAAAAAACTCGAAGAGATCGACTCTCTCGACTACGTGAAAAGCTACACCCGGCCTGGAGAGTCCACGGTGTTCGTGTTCCTCAAGGACACCACCAGCGCCAAGGCGATCCCCGAGATCTGGTACCAGGTGCGCAAGAAGCTCGACGATATTCGCGGCACCTTCCCCCAGGGCCTGCAAGGGCCGTCGTTCAACGATGAATTTGGTGATGTGTTCGGCTCGGTGTATGCGTTTACCGGCGATGGCCTGTCGATGCGTCAGCTGCGCGATTACGTGGAGCAGGTGCGCGCCGAGATCCGCTCGGTGCCGGGGTTGGGCAAGGTCGAGATGATCGGCCAGCAGGATGAAGTGATTTACCTGAATTTCTCCACGCGCAAACTGGCGGCCCTGGGCATTGACCAGCGCCAGGTGGTGCAGAGCCTGCAATCGCAGAACGCCGTAACGCCCGCTGGGGTGATCGAGGCTGGGCCGGAGCGGATTTCCGTGCGCACCTCCGGGCAGTTTGCTTCGGAAAAAGACCTGGCCGACGTGAACCTGCGGCTCAATGATCGCTTCTATCGCCTGGCGGATATCGCCGAGATCACCCGCGGTTACGTCGACCCGGCGCGGCCGATGTTTCGCTTCAACGGCAAGCCGGCCATCGGCCTGGCTATCGCCATGCAGAAGGGCGGCAATATCCAGTCGTTCGGTGAGGCCCTGCACACGCGCATGGACGAGCTGACCGCCGACTTGCCCGTGGGCGTCGGCGTGCACAAGGTCTCCGACCAGGCCGAAGTGGTGGAAGAGGCCGTCGGCGGCTTTACCAGTGCGCTGTTCGAAGCGGTGATCATTGTCTTGGTGGTGAGCTTTATCAGCCTCGGCCTGCGTGCCGGGCTGGTGGTGGCGTGTTCGATCCCGCTGGTGCTGGCGCTGGTGTTCGTGTTCATGGAATACAGCGGCATCACCATGCAGCGTGTGTCGCTGGGCGCGTTGATCATCGCCCTCGGCTTGTTGGTGGACGACGCGATGATCACCGTGGAAATGATGATCACACGCCTGGAAAAAGGCGAAACCAAGGAACAGGCGGCGACCTACGCGTACACGTCCACGGCATTCCCCATGCTCACCGGCACGCTGGTGACCGTGGCCGGCTTTGTCCCGATTGGCCTGAACGCCAGCTCGGCGGGGGAGTACACCTTCACCCTGTTCGCGGTCATTGCGGTGGCGATGCTGGTGTCGTGGGTGGTGGCGGTGCTGTTTGCGCCGGTGATTGGCGTGCATATCCTCAGTGCCAATGTGAAGCCCCATGGCAACGAACCGGGGCGCATCGGCCGCGCGTTCAATGGCGGTATGCTCTGGGCCATGCGCAACCGTTGGTGGGCGATCGGCATCACCGTGGCCCTGTTTGCCGCGTCGGTGTTTTCCATGCAGTTCGTGCAGAACCAGTTCTTCCCGTCGTCGGACCGCCCGGAAATCCTCGTCGACCTCAACCTGCCGCAAAACGCCTCGATCAATGAAACCCGCAAGGCGGTCGACCGCCTCGAAGCCATCATCAAGGACGACCCGGACATCGCGCGCTGGAGCACCTACATCGGCCAGGGCGCGATCCGTTTCTACCTGCCCCTCGACCAGCAACTGGAGAACCCGTATTACGCGCAGTTGGTGATTGTCAGTAAGGGCCTGGAAGAGCGCGGTGCGTTGATCACGCGTCTGCAAAAACGCCTGCGTGACGATTTTGTCGGTGTCGGCAGCTTTGTGCAGCCGCTGGAAATGGGCCCGCCGGTGGGGCGGCCGATCCAGTACCGCGTTTCCGGTAAAGACACCGACCAGGTGCGCAAGCACGCCATCGAATTGGCGACCTTGCTCGACAAGAACAGCCACCTGGGCGAGATCATTTACGACTGGAACGAGCCGGGCAAAGTGCTGAGGGTCGACATCGCCCAGGACAAGGCGCGGCAGTTGGGTTTGTCATCCGAAGACGTGGCGCAGTTGATGAACAGCGTGGTCAGCGGGGCATCGGTGACCCAGGTGCATGACGATATCTACCTGATCAACGTGGTCGGCCGCGCCGTAGACGCCGAACGTGGCACGCCGGAAACCTTGCAGAACCTGCAGATCGTGACACCCAACGGCACCTCGATCCCGCTGCTGGCCTTCGCCACCGTGCGCTATGAGTTGGAGCAGCCGCTGGTGTGGCGCCGCGACCGCAAGCCGACCATCACCATCAAGGCGGCGGTGCGCGACGAGATGCAGCCCACTGACCTGGTCAAGCAGCTCAAGCCCGAGATCGACGCGTTCAGCGCCGGCCTGCCGGTGGGCTACACGGTCGCCACGGGCGGCACCGTGGAAGAAAGCGGCAAGGCCCAGGGCCCGATTGCCAGCGTGGTGCCGTTGATGCTGTTTTTGATGGCGACCTTCCTGATGATCCAACTGCACAGTGTGCAGAAGATGTTCCTGGTGGCCAGCGTCGCGCCGCTGGGACTGATCGGCGTGGTGCTGGCGCTGATCCCCACAGGCACGCCCATGGGCTTTGTGGCGATCCTCGGTATTCTCGCGCTGATCGGCATCATCATCCGCAACTCGGTGATCCTGGTGACGCAGATTCACGAATATGAAGTGGCCGGCCATTCGCCATGGGATGCGGTGGTGCAAGCCACCGAGCACCGGCGCCGGCCGATCCTGCTCACGGCCGCTGCGGCCAGCCTGGGCATGATCCCGATTGCACGGGAAGTGTTCTGGGGGCCGATGGCCTACGCGATGATTGGCGGCATCATCATCGCCACCTTGCTGACGCTGTTATTCCTGCCGGCGCTGTATGTGGCCTGGTACAAGATCCGCGAACCCCAACAGTAACCTGTGGCGAGCGGGCTTGTTGTGATGAACGGGTTTGTTGTGGCTAGCAGGCTTGTTGTGGCGAGCGGCTTGTTGTGGCGAGCGGGCTTGCCCCGCGTTGGGGCGCGTAGCGGCCCTAAAACCAGTCTCCCGGTTCTACCAGAAGAAATGCGGCGGCCTTATTGGGGCTGCTTCGCAGCCCAACGCGGGGCAAGCCCGCTCGCCACAACAAGCCTGCTAGCCACAACAAACCCGCTCATCACAACAAGCCTGCTAGCCACAACAAGCCCGCTCACCACAGTTACAGTGTTGCTCCTTAACTGACTGGCATCCGGGCTTGCCCCCTCCCACAAGTTGATCTCGGCTGGGCATTTGAGCCGTGGGAAATTTCTGGAAGTGACGCTTGTTACCCTGGCCGACCGTTGAGTGATTTAACCTCCGGCCTCCACCTCTCAACGGTCGCCTGCCATGAACCGTATGCGTCATACCTTGCTGATGTGTTGCTGCTTGCTGTCGCCCGTGGCCTTTGCCAGCACTGTATTGGAAAACCCGTTGTGGCGAGTCGAACTCGACCCGGCCACCCTCGCCATCCGCGTGACACCCAGCGGCCAGCCAGAGGTCCAGGCCTCCAACGGCGTAGCGGCCCGTGCCGTCAGTCAACTTGCACAACACGATCAACAGGCCAGTTGGCAATGGGATGACGGTGCCTATCGGGTAACTGCCAGCCTGGAGCAGCGCGACCTGGTGCTGTCGATCACGGCGCGGGAAGCCGGTGAGCTGCCGATACTTTTGCAGCCGGCGAGCGCCATGGGCCGAGGGTTGATGTGGCCGCTGGCCGAAGGGCATTACGTGCCGGTCGGCAATACCACGTGGAACACTTTCCTGGTGGCCCAGGGCGACATCAACACCACCCAGGACCTCAGCCTGCCGCTGTGGGGTGTCGATCACGGCGCCTTCACCCTTAACTGGTTGCTGACCAATCCCTATAACAACCGCCTGCGCTGGCGGGGCCAGGCGTTGTCGTTGACCCATGAGTTCACCTCGCTCGCACCTGCCGCCCCCATGACCCTGTTGTTGCACCTGGGTGGAAGCGATCCGCTGGCCGGCGCCAGGCGCTATCGCCAATGGCTGGTTGAGCAGGGCCGCTATGAACCCCTGGCAGACAAGCTGCGGCAAACCCCTGGGGCTGAAAAGCTGCTGGGCGCCAGCCATGTTTACCTGTGGGGCAATGACCTGCTGGCGCCGGAGGATGTGCGTGATTGGCCGCTGTTGCTCAAGCGCTTGCGTGCTCATGAGCTCAAAGGCCTGTTGGACAAGGACTCCGCAAAGATCCTGGCGCAGCCCCGCGGGTTGAATCGCTACGAACAAAACGTGCTGTTGCGCGGCCTCAACGCCGCGATCAACAGGAAGGCCCGGCAGAGTTGGCAGGTGGACGAGCCTGATATGAGCCGTCTTGCCGCCCGCTACGGTGAATTGCGTCGCGAACTGGCCGTGGACTTTGCCGGTGCCCTCGGCGATAGCCCCGACACCTGGGGCAGCCAGGCAGTACAAACCCTGCGCGACGCCGGCTTGCCACGCTTGATGCTGACCCTGGGTGAAGGCTGGGAAGGCGGCCTTTGGCACCCCGAAACCATCCGCGCCGGCGTCGACGCCGGCTACCTGATGGCGCCCTACGATTCCTATCAAACCGCGTTGTCCGCCACCGAAAACCCCGACTGGACCACCGCCCACCTGGGCAACCGGGCCTACCGCGACTGCGCCATCGTGTTGAAGGACGGCAAACTCAAGACCGGCTTCCAGCAGTCCGGCCACTACACTGACCCGCGCTGTGTGCGGCCTCTGCTGGAAGCGCGGGTGAAAGCCGTGCAGGCCAGGGCCGGCTTCAATGCCTGGTTTCTCGATGCGTATGCCACCAGCATGGTGCTCGACAGTTACCGCGACAGCGCTCCGATGACCCAGGCGCAGAACGCCGAAGGCAATATCGATGCGTCCCGTTGGCTGAATACCACGCTGCAAATGCCGACAGGTTCCGAAGACGGCAACGCCATCACCGCCCAGGGCATTCTGTTCGCCCATGGCATGCAAACCCCGGTGCTGGGCTGGGGTGATCGCGACATGACCCAGGACAAGCAGTCGCCCTACTACGTGGGTAACTGGTACCCGCCGGAGCAACCGGCGGTGTTCTTCAAGTCGGTGCCGCTGAACGAGCCGTTTCGTACGCTCTACTTCGACCCGACGCTGCGCCTGCCGCTGTATCAGGCGGTGTTCCACGGCGCGGTGATCACCACCCATCACTGGCTGTTCGACAGCCTCAAACTGAGCAATGTGCGCGCCGAGAACGAGCTGGCCCAACTGCTCTACAACGTGCCGCCGCTGTATCACCTGAGTGCCGCGACGCTCAAGGCGCGGCTGCCGCTGATCCAGCGCCAGGACCGATTTTTTCGACCGTTGCATGAGCGCCTGGCCACCCAGGCGATGACCGGGTTTCGCTGGCTGACGGCGGATCGACAGGTGCAGGAAACCACGTTTGCCGATGGCACGCGGTTGGTGGCGAATTTTTCCACGGCGTCGAGAGAGGGGTTTGCGGCAAGGAGCGTGACAGCGGTGGTGGATGAGAAATCGGTGGTGTATCAGGTGCAGTAGTGGCGTCCATCAGTCCGTCATCGGGGGCAAGCCCCCTCCCACAGGGGCATGCATTTCAAATGTGGGAGGGGGGCTACACCCCGATGGCAGCCCAGGCAACCCCAGACTCAAGCCTTGCGCCAAACACTGGCCAGCCAAGGCTGCTGCTCCCGGGGCAATCCCGTCGGGCGGTAGTAATGCTCCAGCTCCACAAACCCGGCGGTGGTGAGCAGTGTTTGCCACGCATCGAGGTCGTGATAAGACCCATAGCGCGGCCCATTCCAGCCTTCCTGGTTTTCCCCCCGTGGATTGGAGCTGAACAACACTCCACCCGGTTTCAGCGCCCCATGCAGTTGCCTGAGCACACGCGGCAGTTCCTGCTTGGGGATATGAAACAGCACCGCATTGGCAAAGATGCCGTCAAAGCGTTCAGCGGGCAGTTCCAGCTTGAGGAAATCCTGCTGCAACACCTCACAGCCACTGTCTTCCCGCGCCATCTGCGCAAAGCGTTCCGAGCCATCGAGCCCGACGGCGATATGCCCCATGCGCGTAAAGGTCTGCAAATCCCGCCCCGGCCCGCAGCCGAAGTCCAGCACGGTAAAGGGCGCCGTGCCCTGGATATGCCGCAGCAGCGCGTCGATGTTCTGGCTCACATCGTGGTCGCGGGTGCCTTCACGGAAGTCCTCGGCCACCTTGTTGTAGTGGCCGAGGGTGGTGGACGTGATCTGGTCGAGGTCGTCGGGCTTGAGAGGCATGGTGATGAATACCGGGCGCTGAGATGGCCCGACTATACCCCATGTGTCGAGCGGGCTTGCCGTCACACCAGTCAGTTAAGGAGGAGCACTGTAACTGTGGCGAGCGGGCTTGCCCTAATGCCGTTCAGTTAAGGCTTTTTTGTAGGAGCGAGCTTGCTCGCGAAGAACTCACAGGCGCCGCGTTCACTCAGGAAACACGCGTTATCGTTGACGTTTTTCGCGAGCAAGCTCGCTCCTACAGAAGGCGATGTACGCTTAACTGAACGGCATTAGGGCTTGCCCCGCGTCGGGCTGCGCAGCAGCCCCAGCTTTCAGCGCTTATTCAGCACCCGCGCCAACCGATCGCCACCCAATTGGATCGCCGCCACCAGGATCACCAGCAGCACAATCACCGTGAGCATGATCTGCGTATCGAAACGCTGGTAGCCGTAGCGGTAGGCAATGTCGCCCAAGCCACCGGCGCCGATTGCCCCGGCCATGGCCGATGAGTTGATCATGGTCACCAGGGTGATGGTGAACCCACCGACAATCCCCGGCAGGGCTTCGGGCAACAGCACGTGCCAGATGATGTGCCAGCGCCGGCAGCCCATGGCCTGTGCGGCTTCGATCAGGCCGTGGTCGACCTCGCGCAGACTCACTTCGGCGATCCGCGCAAAGAACGGTGTAGCGGCGATAGTCAGCGGTACCACTGCTGCCCATACGCCATAGGTGGTGCCGACGATCAACCGCGTGAACGGGATCAGCGCCACCATCAGGATCAGGAACGGAATGGAGCGGAACAGGTTGACGAACGCCCCCAGCACCCGGTTCAACGCAGGCGCCTGGTAGATGCCGCCCTTGTCGCTGGTGACCAGGAACACCGCCAGCGGAATGCCCACCAGCAACGCGATCAGCGATGACACGCCGACCATCAACAAGGTGTCGAGGGCACCCTGTACTAAACGATCAAACCACATAGCCCACCACCTCCACCTGTTGTGCCCAACGCCCGGCGCGATTGCGCAGCGCTTCGGCGTTATGGGGCGAGCCGTTCACTGCCAGCAGCAGTTGCCCCAGGGCATGCCCCTGGATGCGTTCCACGCCGCCCTGCAGCAAGCGCACTCGCCCGCCAAGTGCGCCGAACAGCGCGGCCAGGTCCGGTTCATCGGTAGCGCTGCCGGTGAACTGCAAGCGCAGCACCACGGCCGCGTCTGACGACGCGGGCGTGGCCTGCAAACGGCTTTGCAGTTCGTCCGGCAGCCCGTGTTGCAACGGTGCCAGCAGGGTCTTGCTGACCTCATGTTGCGGGTTGCCGAACACTTTCCACACCGGGCCTTGCTCGACGATGCGCCCGTGTTCCAGCACGACCACGCGGTCGCAGATTTCGCGGATCACCGCCATCTCGTGGGTGATCAACACGATGGTCAAACCCAGGCGCCGGTTGATCTCGCGCAACAGGCCGAGGATCGATTGGGTGGTCTCCGGGTCGAGGGCCGAGGTGGCCTCGTCGCATAACAGGATTTGTGGGTCGTGCACCAGCGAGCGGGCAATGCCCACACGCTGTTTCTGCCCGCCTGAGAGCTGCGCCGGGTAGGCCTTGTGCTTGTCCTGCAAACCCACCAGTTCCAGCAGCTCACGGACCTTTTGCTCGCGTTGCGGCTTGGGCACGCCGGCGACTTTGAGCGGCAATTCGACGTTCTGCCACACGGTCTTGGCCGACATCAGGTTGAAGTGCTGGAAGATCATGCCGATACGCCGACGCAGCGCCACCAGGCGGTCTTCGTCGTAGTCGCCGATGTCCACCTGATCGATCAGCACGCGCCCGCTGCTGGGTTGCTCCAGGCGGTTGATGGTGCGGATCAGCGATGACTTGCCGGCGCCGCTGCGGCCGATAATGCCGAACACTTCACCACGCTGGATCGCCAGGTCGATGCCTTGCAAGGCATGCACGCTGCCGTCGTAGGTCTTGCCCAGGTTGATAAAGCGCACGTGCGCGCGGTTCAGGTCCGGGTGCAGTACGGTCTGCTCGGCGTCCCTGGGCGGTAAACCCAGGTCGCGCAGTTGAGAGTGGGCGGCGGTCATTTTTTGTCTTCCCAACCGACTTGGTACAACTTGCCAAGGGATTTATCCAACGCCGCGCGCACCACTGGCGAGTGCTGGTAGATGTCGACGAACTTGATCACGCGTGGGTCGGTTTTGCTTTTGGGCTGGATCACGAACTGGATCACGTATTCCGGGTGGTCGAGACCGTCGAACAGCAGCGCCGACTCGGCATCGAAGGTCTTCGACAGGCGGATATACGCCGGGTAGCCCTGCACCAGGTCCGCATCGTCATAGGCGCGCACCAGTTGCACGGCTTCGACTTGCAGGATCTTGATCTTCTTCGGGTTGCTCACGATGTCTTCTTCGGTCGCCTTGTAGCCCACGCCCGGCTTGAGGGTGATCAAGCCGGCCTTGGCCAGCAGTTGCAGGCCGCGACCGCTGTTGATCGGGTCGTTGGCAATCGCCACGCTGGCGCCTTGGGGCAGGTCGTTGATGCTTTTGTATTTTTTCGAATACAGCCCGACGTTGTTGATGATGCCCGGCGCGTACGGCACCAGGTCAAAACCAGCGGCGGCCTTGGCGTTTTCCAGGAACGGGATGTGCTGGAAGTAGTTCACGTCGATGTCACCGGCGGCCAGGCTGACGTTGGGCGCGATCCAGTCGGTGAATTCCACCAGCTCGACTTTCAAGCCTTGCTTGCCGGCTTCGGCGACGGCGGCTTCCAGGGGAATGGCGAAGGCGGCGGTGGTGCCGATTTTCAACGGTGCATCGGCGGCGAACACCGCCGCGCTGAACAACCCGAAGGCCAGGGCCAGTGCTTTGACTGGGTGGGAGAGCAGTGTTTTTTTCATGGTCGATTTCCAGTCATAAGGTATTTGTACAAACAGTGGAGATCCACTGTGGGAGGGGGCTTGCCCCCGATAGCGGTGGTTCAGTTGGCAAGTGTGGTGACTGATACACCGCTATCGGGGGCAAGCCCCCTCCCACATTTTTGATCAGTGGCGGTAGGTAGATCCGTGGTGTTGTTCGGGTAAACGGGCTGTGCCTTGGAAGACCTTTTCCCGTAGCGTGCCGTTCTCATACTCGGTCTTGTACGACCCACGCTTCTGCAACTCCGGCACCACCAGGTCGATAAAGTCCACGTAGCTTTCCGGCGTCACAATGCGCGTGAGGTTGAAGCCATCCAGGCCGGTTTCGCTGATCCAGGATTCCAGCTCGTCAGCGACCTGTTCGGGCGAGCCGACCAGGGTGATATAGCGCCCACCGAGGGCGTGCTGCTCGAGCAATTTGCGCCGGGTCCAGTCGTTGTTTTGCAGGTTCTTGGTGGCCGACTGGATCGCGTTGCTTTTCACGTACTGGATCGGTTCGTCGATTTCGTATTGGGAAAAATCAATCGCGGTGGACGCCGAGAAATGCGCCACGCCGGCCTCCGCGCTGGCGTAGCTCAAGTACTCGGCGTGCTTGGCCCAGGCCAGTTCTTCAGTGGCGCCGACGATCACGTTGAGGCCCATGAACACCTTGATGTCGTCCGGGTTGCGCCCGGCCTCGATTGCGCTGGCGCGCACCTTGTCCACCTGCACCTTGGTAGCGGCCTTGTTTTGCCCACTGATGAATACACACTCGGCATGCCGCCCGGCGAACAGCAAGCCACGCTCCGAACTGCCGGCCTGGAACAGCACGGGCGTACGCTGCGGCGACGGTTCGCACAGGTGGTAACCCTCCACCTGGTAGAACTCGCCGTGATGCTCGACCTTGTGCACCTTGCCCGGCTGCGCATACACCCGCGCTTGCGGATCGTTGAGCACCGCGTCGTCTTCCCAGCTGCCTTCCCAGAGCTTGTAGAGCACCTCCAGGTATTCATCGGCCTGGTCGTAGCGCCGGTCATGCTCGACCTGTTCGGACAGGCCCATGGCCTTGGCGGCGCTGTCGAGGTAGCCGGTGACGATGTTCCAGCCGACACGGCCACGGCTCAGGTGATCGAGGGTGGACATGCGCCGGGCGAACAGGTACGGCGGCTCATAAGTGAGGTTGGCGGTCAGGCCGAAGCCGAGGTTTCTGGTCACGGCGGCCATCGCCGAGACCAGCAGCAACGGGTCATTGACCGGCAGTTGGATCGACTCCTTGAGCGGCACATCAATCGAGCGCTGGTACACGTCGTACACGCCGACGATATCGGCGATGAACAAACCGTCGAACAACCCGCGCTCCAGGGTTTGCGCCAGGTCGGTCCAGTACTCGATGCTCTTGTATTGGGTGGACGTGTCCCTTGGATGGGTCCACATACCGTGGTTGATATGCCCGATGCAGTTCATGTTGAAGGCATTGAGCAGGATCTTTTTCTTCGCCATCAGATGGTCCCCCGCAGTGGCGGGTTTTCAGCGTTGAGGTAGTAATTACCTACCGCGTGGTACTTCCAGCGCACCGGGTCGTGCAGGGTGTGCACGCGGGCGTTGCGCCAGTGGCGGTCGAGGCCGTGCTCGGCCAGGGTGGCCTGGCTGCCGGCCAGTTCGAACAGGGTGCTTCCGGCGGCCAGGGAAATCTCGGTGCTCAAGGCGCGCACTTCGGCCACGGCAATCGACGCCGCCGCCACGGTGTCGGCATTGCTGTCGGCCTGGGCGCGGTCGAGGTAAACACCGGCACGTTCCAGCAAGGCTTCGGCAGCGTGCAGGCGGATGCTCAGGTGGCCAAAACTCTTCAGGGTCAGCGGGTCTTCGGTGGCTTTGTCGTTGCCGGAATCGATCCACGGGCGGGTCTTGGTGCGCACAAAGTGCAGCGCGTCCTCGAAGGCGGCGCGGGCGATGCCGGTGTCGATGGCGGCGTGAAGGATCTGCGCCAACGGGCCTACGGTGGTGGGGCGCTCGAAGGCGCTCTGGAACGCAATCACGTCGTGGGCGGCGACCCACACATTGTCGAAGACGACGGAGCCGCTGCCGGTGGTGCGCTGGCCGAAGCCACTCCAGTCGTCGATCACGTTCAGGCCTTCGCTGTCGCGGGGCACGAAGGCCAGTTGCTGGATGCCGTGTTCATCCACCACCGAGGTGGGGATGCGTTGGGCATAGATCGCGCCGGTGGCGTAGAACTTGCGTCCGCTGATACGAAAGCCATCGCCATCGCGGGTGATGGCGGTCACGCGGTCGTGGGCGGTCTTGGTGCCCAGTTCCGCCAGGGCGTTGCCGAAGCGTCGGCCGGCGAGCACTTCGGCGTACAGGCGTTGTTGCTGTTCAGGGCTGCCATTCACGCGCAGCACTTCGAGGGCATAGAAATGGTTTTGCGGAATCTGGCCCAGCGAGGCGTCGGCCTGGGCGATCAGCGCAATGACTTTGGCGAGGGTGACGTTGGATACGCCGGCGCCGCCGTATGCCTTGGGCACGCTGATACCCCACAGGCCGGAGCGCGAAAACACGTCCAGTTCGGGCAGCGGCAGGCGGCGTTCGCGGTCGCGCTGGGCGCTGTCGCGGCGCAAGTCTTCGGCCAGGTCGCTGGCGACAATAAGGGCTTGTTCGTCGCTGGTGATAACCGCGACACGGTGAGAAAGGGTCATGAGTTTCTCCAGAGGTCTGGTCGGTTAAATCCAGGAATGGCGAGCCGGCAATGTGCCGTTCAAGCGATAGGCGCCAACGGCGTGATACTTCCAGCGCACCGGGTCGTGCAGGGTGTGCACCCGCGCGTTGCGCCAGTGACGGTCGAGGTTGAATTCGGCGAGGGTGGCGCGGCTGCCGGCCAGTTCGAAGAGTTTTTCGCTGACCAGCAACGACACTTCAGTGGTGAGCACCTTCGCCTCGGCCACGGCAATCGACGCCCGCGCGGCGGACTGGGCGGTGATCGGCGCGGCGCTGACCTGGTCCAGCACCTGACCGGCCTTGCGCAGCAGCGCCTCGGCGGCGTGCAGTTCGATTTTCAGCTTGCCGATATCGGCGATCACATACAGGTCATCGCTGGCGCGTTCGACCTTGGCGTCGATCCACGGGCGCGAACGCTCGCGCACAAAGGCGATGGTGTCATCCAGCGCGCCACGGGCGATGCCGGCGTCGATGGCGGCCTGGATCAATTGCGAGACGGCGCCCTGGATATTCGGGCTTTCGCCGATGCGCCAGTTCTCGACCACCAGCTCTGCGTCGACCGGCACCTGGTCCAGCAGCACGGTGCCGCTGGCGGTGGTGCGTTGGCCAAAGCCGGACCAATCGTCGACGATGCGCAGCCCTTCGGTGCCACGGCGCACAAATGCCATGACCTGCTTGCCGTCATCGTTCAGCGCTTTGACCGCCACCCAATGGGCAAACAGCGCACCGGTGGAATAAAACTTCTGGCCGCTGATCACATAACCATCGCCCTTGGCAGTGATGCGCGCCTTGAGTTCCAGGGTGTTCCTGGTGCCACGCTCCGGGCCGCCGTTACCAATGCGCCAGCCGTCGAGCACGCTTTGGAACAGCTGCTTTTTCTGGCGCTCGGTGGCGGCACCCTGCAACAGGTGCAGGATGCCGAAATGGTTCTGCGGGATCTGCCCGAGGGCCGGGTCTGCCGCGCTGATGATCGCGAACACATCGGCCAGGGTCACGAACGACACTTGTGGGCCGCCGTACTCACGGGGAATGGAAATGCTGCCCAGCCCGCTGCGGGTGAATTGCTCGATCTGTGCCCACGGCAACTTGCGCTGCTGGTCGCGCTTGGCGGCTTGCAGGCGCGCAGCCTGGGCCAGCTCATGGGCCGCGCTCAACGCTTGGGCGTCGTTGCGCAGCACAGTGGCTGGCAACAGCAGGGGGGCTACGTCCAGATCACTCTGGGGGGGTGTTAGAGCCAAGTTAGACATCAGCGCCGCTCCTTGGCTGCACGTAATGCCCTGGCGTTGCGCACCGGGGTAATTCTGACCATACCGACCTCGCATTCAATGAAATGAAAACAAAACAATCAGGAATGTCCGGTGGTCCGGTGCATATACCCTAAGCGTGTTAAATTTTTAAATAAACTAACTTTTAGGAATATGCATAGAAGGTCCGTCACCCAGGTTCCAAGGGGGAACCGAGGCGACGCGGTTGATAGGGCAGCGCGTCCCTGGCCGCACGGGTCGGCGCCTGGGGCGCACAGGCGGCGATGCGCAAAGTGCGGGCGGGCGCCCAGCGTGAATTATTGCCAACCCGATCGAGGATGCAGTACGTCACGTCCAGCCGGCTGTCGTCGCCCGCTTCGAGAATCACCGCTGAAGGTACCCACACCTGGACCGCCAGGCCGACGCTGCGCGTCGTTATTTTCGGCAGGTCCAGGCGCACATCACCCCAGCGCAGGGTGATGGCGTCGCCGCTGGCCATGTTCAGGTAAGGCTCGATGGTCAGCGGAATACCGCGACGTACCTGGCTGCCGTTGACGCCGTAACGGCCGATCATCGCGGGTACCCTGATGGGGGCGAGGTTCTGGTTTTCGTCGCTGTACAGCGGCGAGGGCTGGCCGCCTGGGCCGTTGGTCTTGACGCGTACCTGCGTCACCGCGGAGCGGGCCGGGCTGCGGCCGACTTGCATGACCTGGTAGTGAACCTGTGCCAGGCCATCCTGCACGAAGCTTTCGGGCACCCGCAGGTGGGTGGGGGTGCCGACCTTGCACGCCGTTACCCGACGTGAGGCGGCGAAGCAGTTGTTCCAGAACAGTTCGATCAGGTCGCCTTCATCCATGCCCGGATAGGGGGCGATATCGACCTGCAGTTGGGTGGCGGCCAGGGCGTTGATGCCGTGCGGCAGGGCCTGGGGCAGGGTCGGGGCGGTGAGCATGGCCGGGGTTGCAGTGCGCGTCATAAGTCATCTCCTTGATGCAGCCAGCAGCAATCGTTCCGGACCTTGGGCGCAGGTGCGCAAACGGGACCGAAAGGAACGATTCAGTGAGTAGCCGGGATAGGATCCAATCCTCTGGGTGCTAGATAAGAGGGTTGGCCAGGGAGCGTCAATGGCGGCAAAAGGCTAAACGGCGGGTTCGGGACGATTCAGAAGGGTCTGACTGGGCGGCGGATTTTAAGAGGGGGTGGTGGGGCGATTTACTGGCTGGAACGAAGCATTCCTGTAGGAGCTGGCTTGCCAGCGAAGACCGTCCAGACGACACGGTTAATCCGGTTAAACGCGTTATCGTTGACGATTTTCGCTGGCAAGCCAGCTCCTACAGGGTGGGTCTCAGTGGGCCAGGAATTTGCTCAGGAACTGCCGGGTCCGTTCTTCCTTGGGGTTGGCGAACAGCGCCTTGGCTTCACCCTGTTCGACGATCACGCCCTTGTCGAAGAAGATCACCCGGTTGGCCACATCACGGGCAAAGCTCATCTCGTGGGTGACGATGACCATGGTGCGGTTTTCTTCGGCCAGGCTGCGAATGGTCGCCAGCACTTCACCCACCAACTCCGGGTCGAGTGCCGAGGTGGGTTCGTCGAACAGGATCACCTCCGGCTCCATGGCCAAGGCGCGGGCAATCGCCACGCGCTGTTGCTGGCCGCCGGACAGGCGCCGTGGGTAGGACGCTTCCTTGCCCGCCAGGCCGACCTTGGCCAACAAACTGCGACCCAGGGTAACCGCCGCTTCGCGGGGCATCTTCTTGACCACGATCGGGCCTTCGATGACGTTTTCCAGTGCGGTGCGGTGGGGGAACAGGTTGAAGTTCTGGAACACAAAGCCCACGTGCTGGCGCAGACGCCGCACCAGGCCCTGTTGCTGGTTGAGCGGCTTGCTGCCGTCGATCTCGATGTCACCCACCTTGATGCGGCCGCTGGTGGGTTCTTCGAGGAAGTTCAGGCAGCGCAGGAAGGTGGTCTTGCCGGAACCGCTGGGGCCGATGATGGCGACGACTTCGCCTTCCTTGACCTCAAGGTCGATACCGTTGAGCACCACCTGGCCGTTGAATTGTTTGGTCAGTTTTTCAACCACGATCATGCTTCAAGACTCCAGGTCATGCCGGTTGACCCGGTCTTCCAGGCGGTTTTGGAAGTGCGCCAGGATGCTTGCCAGCACCCAGTAGATCAGGGCAGCGGACAGATACATGGTGAAAATTTCGAAGGTGCGCGCCGACACCAGTTGAGCCTGGCGAAATAGCTCCGGCACCTGGATGGTGGCGGCCAGCGCGGTGTCCTTGACCAGCGAAATAAAGCTGTTGCCCAAAGGTGGCAGGGCGGTGCGCATCGCCTGCGGCAGGATGGCCCGGCGCAGGGTCTGCGCACGGGTCATGCCGATACTGGCGGCGGCTTCCCACTGGCCACGCTCGATGGAAGCGATGGCGGCCCGCAGGATTTCACAGGCGTAGGCGGCCATGTTCAGCGAGAAGCCGATCATCGCCGCCGGGATCGGATCCAGCTCGATGCCCACTTGCGGCAAGCCGTAGTAGATCAGGAACAGCTGTACCAGCAAGGGCGTGCCGCGAAAGAACGACACGTAGACGCGGGCTGTCCAGCTTAGCAGCTTGAAGCGCGACAGCCGCATCAAGGCCAGGCCGAAGCCCAGCAGCAAACCGAAAAACATCCCGCCAAGGCTGAGAATCACCGTGTAATACGCGCCCTTGAGCAGAAAGGGCGCGGAGTCCAGCGCGAGTTGGAAACCTGCTTCCATTATTGAGTGACGTCAGCGTTGAAGTACTTCTCGGACAGCTTCTTCAAGGTGCCGTCGGCGCGCAGCTTGTCGAGGGCCTTGTTCACCGCTTCAAGCAACTCGGGCTCGCCTTTGCGCAGGGCGATACCGGCTTCCTGACGGGAGAAGGCGTCGCCGGCAGCGGCGGTGTCCGGGGCTTTCTTGGCGTATTCCAGGGCCGCCAGGCGGTCGATCAGGATGGCGTCGATACGGCCGATGCGCAGGTCCTGGAACTTGGTCGGGTCATCGTTATAGGTCTTGATAATGGCTTTGGGTTGGTTGTCCTTGAGCCATTGTTCATAGTTGGTGCCCAGGCCTACCCCGACTTTCTTGCCGGCCAGGTCGTTGGCGGTCTTGATGGTGTCGAGGTTCTTTTTCAGCACCAGCGCCTGGATACCGGAAACGGTGTAAGGCGTGGAGAAGTCGTACTTCTTCTTGCGCTCTTCGGAGATGGTGACTTGGTTGACGACGGCATCCAGGCGCTTGGATTCCAGGGCGGCGAGGATGCCGTCCCATGGCGTGGCCTGGAGCTTGACCTTGACGCCCAGCTCTTTGGCCAGGGCTTCGGACAGTTCGACTTCGAAACCGCTGAGCTTGCCGCTTTCATCGACGAAGCTGAACGGCGGGTAGGTGCCTTCCAGGCCGATTTTGATCTCGCCGGCCTTTTTGATATTGCCCAGTTGCTCGCCGGCAACTGCCTGGCCCAGCCAACCAGCCCCGAGAGCCAGCCCCAATGTGCCGACCAGCAAGGTGCGACGGAATACGGAAATAGTCATGAAGAGCCCCTGTGTTTTTTATGTTGAGCGAAGCAGGTGACGCGGTAGTCGTATCCTGCCTTAAAGCGCGAAGCGCGTCTTCGCCTTCGGCGCGATGATAAAGCCGGGTTTTAAGACTTGAAAATAATATAAATCAATTCATTTATGCTTATCTGGAATATGTGGCGACCCTAATGTGGGAGGGGGCAAGCCCTAATGCCGTTCAGTTAAGCGTACATCGCCTTCTGTAGGAGCGAG
>NZ_JBMDIS010000071.1:0-35401 GCF_057808775.1 Pseudomonas sp. FG86
GTTTTGGGGCCGCTTCGCAGCCCAACGCGGGGCAAGCCCGCTCGCCACAGGTGACTGTTTGCTCGTTCTATCTCTTAACTGACAAGCCCCCCCCACCCCCCGGGAACGCATGCAACCTGAATATTTTTTACAAAACATTGATCCAGCGCGGTATTCGCTGCAAATAAATCGGTTAAAAGATCCGCTCCGGCAACTAGCGGAAATCAACCAAGTAACGGCAACTTCCCCCGCTACACCATCAGCACCTGCTTAAAACCCACCCAAACAATATTCATTATCATTTAGAGCATGAAAGCTTCGTTACAGGTTAAACAAAACACATTTGATCAAATGCCCGCTAATGCCCACTATGCAAGGGCTGCAGCCCCAAGGAGGTGCACTATGTGCTTATTCCCGCGAATAATTTCGCTATCGGAATTTTACTTGCCCGGTGTTTAGCCATAAAATCAACGCGATTGATTGCGCTGCGACATATCGTCACTGCATCGTTACTTTTTCGAGCTCAGAGACCTTTGCTCTCTGTTAAGGATTTCCAGCATGACCGAAGCGACAGGACTCATGGCCCACAACTGGGGCTTTGCCATTTTCCTCCTCGGTGTTGTCGGCCTTTGTGCCTTCATGCTTGGCGTCTCCAGCCTCCTCGGGTCAAAAGCCTGGGGCCGCAGCAAAAACGAACCGTTCGAGTCCGGCATGCTACCCACAGGTGGCGCCCGCTTGCGGCTCTCAGCCAAATTCTATCTGGTCGCGATGCTCTTCGTGATCTTCGATATCGAAGCCCTCTTTCTCTTTGCCTGGTCTGTGTCCGTCCGCGAAAGCGGCTGGACCGGATTCGTCGAAGCCCTCGTTTTCATAGCAATTCTGTTGGCAGGCCTTGTCTACCTATTTCGAGTGGGCGCCCTTGACTGGGCTCCGGAAGCTCGTCGCAAGCGGCAAGCGAAGCTGAAACAATGAGGCTTTGGCGATGCAATACAATCTCACCAGGATCGACCCGGATGCTCCTAACGAGCAGTACCCCATCGGCGAACGGGAAACCGTTTCCGACCCGTTAGAAGACCAAGTCCACAAAAACATCTACATGGGCAAACTGGAAGACGTGCTGAGTGGCGCGGTCAACTGGGGACGTAAGAACTCCCTGTGGCCGTACAACTTCGGTCTGTCCTGCTGCTACGTGGAAATGACCACCGCCTTCACGGCGCCCCACGACATCGCACGCTTCGGCGCCGAAGTCATCCGGGCATCACCGCGCCAGGCGGATTTCATGGTTATCGCCGGAACCTGCTTTATCAAGATGGCGCCGATCATTCAGCGTCTCTACGAGCAAATGCTCGAGCCAAAGTGGGTTATCTCCATGGGTTCGTGCGCCAACTCCGGTGGCATGTACGACATCTACTCCGTGGTTCAGGGGGTGGACAAGTTCCTGCCCGTGGACGTCTACGTGCCTGGCTGCCCGCCCCGCCCTGAAGCATTCCTGCAAGGCTTGATGCTGTTGCAGGAATCGATTGGCAAGGAGCGTCGCCCACTTTCCTGGGTTGTCGGAGATCAAGGCGTTTACCGCGCCGAGATGCCGTCACAAAAGGAACAGCGCCGCGAACAGCGTATTCAGGTCACCAACCTGCGCAGCCCCGACGAAGTCTGATCCAGAACCGATTCTTTTATAGAACGAAAACCTGGCTTCATTCTTTACGTTGACCGAAAGCGATAAAAAACCATGACTACAGGCAGTGCTCTGTACATCCCGCCTTACAAGGCAGACGACCAGGATGTGGTCGTCGAACTCAATAACCGTTTCGGCCCTGATGCCTTCACCGCCCAGGCCACACGCACCGGCATGCCGGTGCTGTGGGTGGCACGTGCCAAGCTCGTCGAAGTCCTGACCTTCCTGCGCAACCTGCCCAAGCCGTACGTCATGCTCTATGACCTGCATGGCGTGGACGAGCGTCTGCGCACCAAGCGCCAGGGGCTGCCGAGCGGCGCCGATTTCACCGTGTTCTATCACCTGCTGTCGATCGAACGTAACAGCGACGTGATGATCAAGGTCGCCCTGTCCGAGAGCGACCTGAGCATTCCCACCGTGACCGGTATCTGGCCGAACGCCAGCTGGTACGAGCGTGAAGTCTGGGACATGTTCGGCATCGACTTCCCCGGCCACCCGCACCTGACGCGCATCATGATGCCGCCGACCTGGGAAGGTCACCCGCTGCGCAAGGACTTCCCTGCCCGCGCCACCGAATTCGACCCGTTCAGCCTCAACCTCGCCAAGCAACAGCTGGAAGAGGAGGCTGCACGCTTCCGTCCGGAAGACTGGGGCATGAAGCGTTCCGGCGCCAACGAGGACTACATGTTCCTCAACCTGGGTCCGAACCACCCTTCGGCCCACGGTGCCTTCCGTATCATCCTGCAACTGGACGGCGAAGAGAT
Source organism: Pseudomonas sp. FG86 (assembly GCF_057808775.1). Lineage (NCBI taxonomy): Bacteria > Pseudomonadati > Pseudomonadota > Gammaproteobacteria > Pseudomonadales > Pseudomonadaceae > Pseudomonas > Pseudomonas sp. FG86. Next base: position 2,419 of record NZ_JBMDIS010000071.1, read on the forward strand.
CGTCGACTGCGTGCCCGACATCGGCTACCACCACCGTGGCGCCGAGAAGATGGCCGAGCGTCAGTCCTGGCACAGCTTCATCCCGTACACCGACCGTATCGACTACCTCGGCGGCGTGATGAACAACCTGCCGTACGTGCTCTCGGTCGAGAAGCTGGCCGGCATCAAGGTACCGGACCGCGTCGACACCATCCGCATCATGATGGCCGAATTCTTCCGGATCACCAGCCACCTGCTGTTCCTGGGTACCTATATCCAGGACGTCGGCGCCATGACCCCGGTGTTCTTCACCTTCACCGACCGTCAGCGCGCCTACAAGGTCATCGAAGCCATCACCGGTTTCCGCCTGCACCCGGCCTGGTACCGCATCGGCGGCGTGGCCCACGACCTGCCGAACGGCTGGGAACGCCTGGTCAAGGAATTCATCGACTGGATGCCCAAGCGCCTGGACGAGTACCAGAAAGCCGCGCTGGACAACAGCATCCTCAAGGGCCGCACCATCGGCGTCGCCGCCTACAACACCAAAGAGGCCCTGGAATGGGGCGTCACCGGTGCCGGCCTGCGTTCCACCGGCTGCGATTTCGACCTGCGTAAAGCACGCCCGTACTCCGGCTACGAGAACTTCGAGTTCGAAGTACCGCTGGCGGCCAACGGCGATGCCTACGACCGTTGCATCGTGCGCGTCGAAGAAATGCGCCAGAGCCTGAAGATCATCGAGCAGTGCATGCGCAACATGCCGGCAGGTCCCTACAAGGCGGATCACCCGCTGACCACGCCGCCGCCGAAAGAGCGCACCCTGCAGCACATCGAAACCCTGATCACGCACTTCCTGCAAGTTTCGTGGGGCCCGGTAATGCCGGCCAACGAATCCTTCCAGATGATCGAAGCGACCAAGGGTATCAACAGTTATTACCTGACGAGCGATGGCGGCACCATGAGCTACCGCACCCGGATTCGCACCCCAAGCTTCGCCCACTTGCAGCAGATCCCTTCGGTGATCAAAGGCGAGATGGTCGCGGACTTGATTGCGTACCTGGGTAGTATCGATTTCGTTATGGCCGACGTGGACCGCTAAGCATGAACAGCACGCTTATCCAGACAGACCGTTTCACCTTGAGTGAAACCGAGCGCTCGGCCATCGAGCACGAGCTGCATCACTACGAAGACCCGCGCGCGGCGTCGATCGAAGCCTTGAAGATCGTCCAGAAGGAACGTGGCTGGGTGCCGGACGGCGCCCTCTACGCCATCGGCGAGATCCTTGGCATTCCTGCCAGCGACGTTGAAGGCGTGGCCACGTTCTACAGCCAGATCTTCCGCCAGCCGGTTGGCCGCCACATCATTCGCGTGTGCGACAGCATGGTCTGCTACATCGGTGGCCACGAGTCGGTGGTCAGCGAGATCCAGAACAAACTGGGCATCGGCCTCGGCCAGACCACCCCGGACGGCCGCTTCACGCTGCTGCCGGTGTGCTGCCTGGGCAACTGCGACAAGGCGCCGGCGTTGATGATCGACGACGACACATTCGGTGACGTGCAGCCTGCTGGCGTGACCCAATTGCTCGAGGGCTACCCATGACCCTGACTTCCTTCGGCCCGGCCAACCTGATCAAGCGTTCGGCCGAAACCCACCCGCTGACCTGGCGCCTGCGTGACGACGGCGAACCGGTATGGCTCGACGAGTACCAGGCCAAGAACGGTTACGCCGCTGCGCGCAAAGCCTTCGCCGACATGAGCCAGGACGACATCGTCCAGACGGTGAAAGACGCCGGCCTCAAGGGGCGCGGCGGTGCAGGCTTCCCCACCGGCGTGAAGTGGGGCCTGATGCCCAAAGACGAATCCATCAACATCCGCTACCTGCTGTGCAACGCGGATGAAATGGAGCCCAACACCTGGAAAGACCGCATGCTGATGGAGCAACTGCCCCATCTGCTGATCGAAGGCATGCTGATCAGCGCCCGCGCGCTGAAAACCTACCGTGGCTATATCTTCCTGCGCGGCGAATACACTACCGCCGCCAAGCACCTCAACCGTGCCGTGGAAGAAGCCAAGGCCGCTGGCCTGCTGGGCAAGAACATCCTTGGTTCGGGTTTTGACTTCGAACTGTTCGTGCACACCGGCGCCGGGCGTTACATCTGCGGTGAAGAAACCGCACTGATCAACTCCCTCGAAGGCCGCCGCGCCAACCCACGCTCCAAGCCGCCCTTCCCTGCCGCCGTGGGTGTGTGGGGCAAGCCGACCTGCGTGAACAACGTCGAGACCCTGTGCAACGTGCCGGCGATCATCGCCGACGGCGTGGACTGGTACAAATCGTTGGCTCGCGAAGGCAGTGAAGACATGGGCACCAAGCTCATGGGCTTCTCCGGCAAGGTCAAGAACCCTGGCCTGTGGGAACTGCCGTTCGGCGTGACCGCGCGCGAGCTGTTCGAGGACTACGCCGGCAGCATGCGCGACGGCTACACCTTGAAAGCCTGGCAACCAGGCGGCGCCGGTACCGGTTTCCTGCTTCCTGAGCACCTCGACGCACAAATGTATGCCGGCGGCATCGGCAAGGTCGGCACCCGGATGGGGACCGGCCTGGCGATGGCAGTCGACAACACCGTGAACATGGTCTCGCTGCTGCGCAACATGGAGCAGTTCTTTGCCCGTGAATCCTGCGGTTTCTGCACCCCATGCCGCGACGGTTTGCCGTGGAGCGTCAAGCTGCTGATGGCCCTGGAAAACGGCGAAGGCCGCGAGGGTGACATCGAGACCCTGCTGGGCCTGGTCGGTTTCCTCGGCCCAGGCAAGACCTTCTGTGCTCACGCACCGGGCGCCGTAGAGCCATTGGGCAGCGCAATCAAATACTTCCGCTCGGAGTTCGAAGCCGGCATCGCGCCTACCAGCGCCGCCGTCCCGCCTCTGGCAAGGCCGATCGTAGTCGGCGCGTAACGCTTAAACAGGCGAAGGGTCCGTGCCCTTCGCCTTGTCATGTGCTGACGCCTTGATGGCTGTGTTGATGCACATGAATAACAAGATTCCATTAGCCACGCCCGCTGACAACGGGCCAACGAAGAACTTTGAACCATGGCCACTATCCACGTAGACGGCAAAGCGCTCGAAGTCGATGGGGCGGACAACCTGTTACAGGCGTGTCTGTCACTCGGCCTCGATATCCCGTATTTCTGCTGGCACCCCGCGCTTGGTAGCGTCGGTGCCTGTCGCCAGTGTGCGGTCAAGCAGTACACTGACGAGAACGACACCCGTGGTCGTATCGTCATGTCCTGCATGACCCCTGCCACCGACAACACCTGGATCTCCATCGACGATGAAGAATCCAAGGCGTTCCGCGCCAGCGTTGTCGAATGGCTGATGACCAACCACCCCCACGACTGCCCGGTCTGTGAGGAAGGCGGTCACTGTCACCTGCAAGACATGACGGTGATGACCGGCCACAACGAGCGCCGTTATCGCTTCACCAAGCGTACCCACCAGAACCAGGACCTCGGCCCGTTCATTTCCCACGAAATGAACCGCTGCATCGCCTGCTATCGTTGCGTACGCTTCTATAAAGACTACGCCGGCGGCACCGACCTCGGCGTTTTCGGCGCCCACGATAACGTGTACTTCGGTCGCGTCGAAGACGGCGTGCTGGAAAGCGAATTCTCCGGCAACCTCACCGAGGTCTGCCCGACCGGTGTCTTCACCGACAAGACGCACTCCGAGCGCTACAACCGCAAGTGGGACATGCAGTTCGCACCGAGCATCTGCCATGGCTGCTCCAGCGGTTGCAACATCTCCCCGGGCGAGCGCTACGGTGAACTGCGTCGCATCGAAAACCGCTTCAACGGTTCGGTCAACCAGTACTTCCTGTGCGACCGTGGCCGTTTCGGCTATGGCTACGTCAACCGCGAAGACCGCCCACGCCAGCCCCTGCTGGCCGGCGGCGCCAAGCTGAGCACCGATGAGGCCCTCGATAAGGCCGCTGACCTGCTGCGCGGGCGCAATATCGTCGGTATCGGTTCGCCCCGCGCCAGCCTCGAAAGCAACTACGCGTTGCGCGAACTGGTCGGCGCCGAGCACTTCTACTCCGGTATCGAAGCCGGTGAACTGGAACGTATCCGCCTGGTCCTGCAAGTGCTGAACGACAGCCCGCTGCCAGTGCCGAACATGCGCGACATCGAAGACCACGACGCGATCTTCGTGCTCGGTGAAGACCTGACCCAGACCGCCGCGCGTATCGCGCTGTCCCTGCGTCAATCAGTCAAAGGCAAGGCCGAAGACATGGCCGACGCCATGCGCGTACAGCCTTGGCTCGACGCTGCGGTGAAAAACATCGGCCAGCACGCGCTGAACCCGCTGTTTATCGCAAGCATCGCTGAAACCAAGCTCGACGATATCGCCGAAGAATGCGTACACGCCGCCCCTGACGACCTGGCCCGCATCGGTTTCGCCGTGGCCCACGCCCTCGATGCCAGCGCGCCTGCCGTCGAAGGCCTGGACGCTGAAGCGCTGGCACTTGCCCAACGCATCGCCGACGCCCTGCTGGCGGCCAAGCGCCCACTGATCATTGCCGGGACCTCGCTGGCGTCCAAGGCGTTGATCGAAGCCGCCGCAAACATCGCCAAGGCCCTGAAGCTGCGTGACAAGAACGGCTCCATCAGCCTGGTCGTGCCGGAAGCCAACAGCCTTGGCCTGGCCATGCTCGGGGGCGAGTCCCTGGACGCGGCCATGCAAGCGGTCACCGACGGCAAGGCCGACGCGATCGTGGTACTGGAAAACGACCTGTACACCCGCACCGATTCGGCCAAGGTCGATGCCGCGCTGAACGCCGCCAAGGTGCTGATCGTGGCCGACCACCAGAAGACCGCGACCAGCGAGCGTGCCGACCTGGTACTGCCGGCCGCGACCTTCGCCGAAGGCGACGGTACCCTGGTCAGCCAGGAAGGCCGCGCCCAGCGCTTCTTCCAGGTGTTCGATCCGAAGTACATGGACGCCAGCATCCTGGTTCACGAAGGCTGGCGCTGGCTGCATGCCTTGCGCTCGACCCTGCTGAACCAGCCGCTGGACTGGACCCAGCTCGACCACGTCACCGCAGCTGTCGCCGCAAGCGCACCGCAACTGGCACGTATCGTCGACGCCGCACCGTCCGCCGCGTTCCGCATCAAGGGCTTGAAACTCGCCCGTGAACCGCTGCGCTACTCCGGTCGTACCGCCATGCGCGCCGATATCAGCGTGCACGAACCGCGCACCCCGCAAGATAACGACACCGCATTCGCCTTCTCCATGGAAGGTTACTCGGGTTCCGTCGAGCCACGTCAGCAGGTGCCGTTTGCCTGGTCGCCGGGCTGGAACTCGCCGCAGGCCTGGAACAAGTTCCAGGACGAAGTCGGTGGTCATATCCGCGCTGGCGACCCAGGCACCCGCCTGATCGAAACCCAGGGCGATGCGCTGAACTGGTTCGCCGCCGTACCGCGTCCGTTCAATCCGGCCCCCGGTACTTGGCAGGTCGTGCCGTTCTTCCACCTGTTCGGCAGCGAAGAAACCTCTTCCAAAGCCGCGCCGGTGCAAGAGCGCATTCCCGCTGCCTATGTATCCGTGGCCAAGTCCGAAGCCGACCGCCTGGGCGTCAACGACGGCGCCCTGCTCAGCCTGAACGTGGCCGGCCAGACCCTGCGTCTGCCGCTGCGCATCAACGAAGCGTTGGGTGCCGGCCTGGTTGCACTGCCTAAAGGTTTCGCCGGTATTCCCGCGGCAATCTTTGGCAAAACCGTTGACGGTCTGCAGGAGGCAGCGCAATGACCTGGTTCACCCCTGAAGTGATCGACGTGATCATCTCGGTCGTCAAGGCCATCGTGATCCTGTTGGCCGTGGTCGTCGCGGGCGCCCTGCTCAGCTTCGTCGAACGTCGCCTGCTGGGCTGGTGGCAGGACCGCTACGGTCCGAACCGCGTTGGCCCGTTCGGCATGTTCCAGATCGCTGCCGACATGCTGAAAATGTTCTTCAAGGAAGACTGGACCCCGCCGTTTGCCGACAAGGTGATCTTCACCCTGGCACCGGTCGTGGCCATGAGCGCCTTGCTGATTGCCTTCGCGATCATCCCGATCACCCCGACCTGGGGCGTGGCGGACCTGAACATCGGCCTGCTGTTCTTCTTCGCCATGGCGGGTTTGTCGGTCTACGCGGTGCTGTTCGCCGGCTGGTCGAGTAACAACAAGTTCGCCCTGCTCGGCAGCTTGCGTGCCTCGGCCCAGACCGTGTCCTACGAAGTGTTCATGGGCCTCGCGCTGATGGGCATCGTGGTGCAGGTCGGCTCGTTCAACATGCGCGACATCGTCGAGTACCAGGCGCAGAACCTGTGGTTCATCATTCCGCAGTTCTTTGGCTTCTGTACCTTCTTCATCGCTGGCGTGGCCGTGACTCACCGTCACCCGTTCGACCAGCCGGAAGCGGAACAGGAACTGGCCGACGGTTACCACATTGAATACGCCGGCATGAAATGGGGCATGTTCTTCGTCGGTGAGTACATCGGCATCATCTTGATCTCGGCCCTGCTGGTCACGCTGTTCTTCGGCGGCTGGCACGGTCCATTCGGCATCCTGCCGCAGCTGGCGTTCTTCTGGTTCTTCCTGAAGACCGCGTTCTTCATCATGCTGTTTATCCTGCTGCGCGCTTCCATTCCGCGTCCACGATACGACCAGGTGATGGATTTCAGCTGGCGTTTCTGCCTGCCGCTGACCCTGATCAATTTGCTGGTGACTGCTGCCGTTGTGTTGTTGAACACGCCAGCGGGCGCGGTTCAGTGAGGATTTGACCCATGTTCAAATATATTGGCGACATCGTTAAGGGTACCGGTACCCAGTTGCGAAGCCTGGTGATGGTGTTCGGTCACGGCTTCCGCAAACGCGACACCCTGCAATACCCGGAAGAAGCGGTGTACCTGCCGCCGCGCTATCGCGGCCGCATCGTGCTGACCCGCGACCCCGATGGCGAAGAGCGTTGCGTAGCCTGCAACCTGTGCGCCGTGGCGTGCCCGGTGGGTTGCATCTCCCTGCAGAAAGCTGAAACCGAAGACGGTCGCTGGTACCCGGACTTCTTCCGCATCAACTTCTCGCGCTGCATTTTCTGCGGCCTGTGCGAGGAAGCTTGCCCGACCACCGCGATCCAGCTCACACCGGATTTCGAGATGGCCGAGTTCAAACGTCAGGACCTGGTGTACGAGAAAGAAGATCTGCTGATCTCTGGTCCCGGTAAAAACCCTGATTACAACTTCTATCGTGTTGCAGGTATGGCCGTTGCCGGTAAGCCGAAGGGCGCCGCACAAAACGAAGCCGAGCCGATCAACGTGAAGAGCTTGCTGCCTTAAGGAAGAAAGATGGAATTCGCTTTCTATTTCGCATCGGGTATCGCGGTTGTGTCCACGCTTCGCGTGATCACCAACACCAACCCCGTGCACGCCCTGCTCTACCTGATCATTTCGCTGATCGCCGTGGCCATGACCTTCTTCAGCCTCGGCGCACCGTTCGCCGGTGTCCTGGAAGTGATCGCCTACGCCGGCGCCATCATGGTGCTGTTCGTGTTTGTGGTGATGATGCTCAACCTCGGGCCGGCTTCGGTCGCCCAGGAGCGCGTCTGGCTCAAGCCCGGCATCTGGCTCGGCCCGGTCGTCCTCGCAGCCCTGCTGCTGGGTGAACTGCTGTATGTGCTGTTCGCTCACCAGAGCGGCCAGGCCATCGGCCACACCACCGTGGACGCGAAAGCCGTGGGCATCAGCCTGTTCGGCCCGTACCTGCTGGTGGTCGAACTGGCTTCGATGCTGCTGCTCGCCGCAGCCATCACCGCCTTCCACTTGGGCCGCAACGAAGCCAAGGAGCAATGACGATGCCTGCTATCCCTTTGGAGCATGGTCTGGCGGTCGCCGGCATCCTGTTCTGCCTTGGCCTGGTCGGCCTGATGGTCCGCCGTAACATTTTGTTCGTGTTGATGAGCCTGGAAATCATGATGAACGCTGCGGCACTGGCGTTCATCGTGGCGGGTGCACGTTGGGGCCAGCCGGATGGACAAGTCATGTTCATCCTGGTGATCAGCCTGGCAGCCGCCGAGGCCAGTATTGGCCTGGCGATCCTGCTGCAACTGTATCGTCGCTTCCACACGCTTGATATCGACGCTGCCAGTGAGATGCGCGGATGAACATGATCTTTCTGACTTTCGTATTTCCCCTGATCGGTTTCCTGCTGCTGTCGTTCTCCCGTGGACGCTGGTCGGAAAACCTTTCTGCCCTGATCGGCGTGGGTTCCATTGGCCTGTCGGCGATCGTCGCCGCCTACGTCATCTGGCAATTCAACGTCGCGCCACCCGAAGGCGGTCACTACACCCTGGTGCTGTGGCAATGGATGTCGGTGGAGGGCTTCAAGCCCAACTTCGCCCTCTACGTCGACGGCCTGTCGATCACCATGCTAGGCGTGGTGGTGGGCGTGGGCTTCCTGATCCACCTGTTCGCGTCCTGGTACATGCGCGGTGAAGCGGGCTACTCGCGCTTCTTCTCGTACACCAACCTGTTTATCGCCAGCATGCTGTTCCTGGTGCTGGGCGATAACCTGTTGTTCCTGTACTTCGGCTGGGAAGGCGTGGGCCTGTGCTCGTACCTGTTGATCGGTTTCTACTACAGCAACCGCAACAACGGTAACGCGGCACTCAAGGCCTTTATCGTCACCCGCATCGGCGACGTGTTCATGGCCATCGGCCTGTTCATCCTGTTCCAACAAGTGGGCACGCTGAACATCCAGGAACTGCTGGTGCTGGCACCGCAGAAATTCCAGGTCGGTGACTTCTGGATCACCCTGGCGACCCTGATGCTGCTGGGCGGCGCCGTGGGTAAATCCGCACAGCTGCCGCTGCAAACCTGGCTGGCGGATGCGATGGCCGGCCCTACACCGGTCTCGGCACTGATCCACGCCGCGACCATGGTGACCGCCGGTGTCTACCTGATCGCCCGTACCCACGGCCTGTTCACCCTGGCGCCGGACATCCTGCACCTGGTGGGCGTGGTCGGCGGCGTGACCCTGGTACTGGCCGGCTTCGCCGCGCTGGTGCAGACCGACATCAAGCGTATCCTCGCCTACTCGACCATGAGCCAGATCGGCTACATGTTCCTGGCCCTGGGCGTTGGCGCCTGGGACGCGGCGATCTTCCACCTGATGACCCACGCCTTCTTCAAGGCCCTGTTGTTCCTTGCCTCCGGTGCGGTGATCGTTGCCTGCCACCACGAGCAGAACATCTTCAAGATGGGCGGCCTGTGGAAGAAACTGCCACTGGCCTACGCCAGCTTCATCGTCGGTGGTGCCGCGTTGGCCGCCTTGCCGTTGGTGACCGCCGGTTTCTACTCCAAGGACGAAATCCTCTGGGAAGCCTTTGCCAGCGGTAACCAGAACCTGCTGTATGCAGGCCTGGTCGGTGCATTCATGACCTCGCTGTACACCTTCCGCCTGATCTTCATCACCTTCCACGGTGAAGCCAAGACCGAAGCCCACGCAGGCCATGGCATCTCCCACTGGTTGCCACTGTCGGTGCTGATCATCCTGTCGACCTTCATCGGCGCCCTGATCACCCCGCCACTGGCCGGTGTACTGCCGGAAAGCGCCGGCCATGCCGGTGGCGCCGCCAAGCACAGCCTGGAAATCGCCTCGGGCGCCATTGCCATCGCCGGTATCCTGCTGGCGGCCCTGCTGTTCCTCGGCAAGCGTCGCTTCGTGACCGCCGTGGCCAACAGTGGCATCGGCCGTTTCCTCTCGGCCTGGTGGTTCGCTGCCTGGGGCTTCGACTGGATCTACGACAAACTGTTCGTCAAGCCATACCTGGCCATCAGTCATGTACTGCGTAAAGACCCGCTGGACCAGACCATCGGTTTGATCCCGCGCGCTGCCAAAGGCGGTCACACCGCCCTGAGCCGTACCGAGACGGGCCAACTGCGTTGGTATGCAGCTTCCATGGCGGCCGGTGCCGTGCTGGTGATCGGCGCCATCGTTGTGGTAGCGGTCTGATATGAACTTTGCGAACTTGCGAAAGGAAACGAGCCCGTCATGATTCTGCCCTGGCTAATCCTGATCCCCTTTATCGGCGGCCTGCTCTGCTGGATGGGTGAACGCTTCAGCGCCACCCTCCCCCGCTGGATTGCGTTGCTGACCATGTCCCTGGAACTCGCTCTCGGCCTCTGGCTGTGGGCCCATGGCGACTATTCATTTGCTCCGGCACCGGGTGTCGATCCGACGTTCGCGCTTGAATTCAAGCACGTGTGGATCCAACGCTTCGGCATCAACGTGCACCTGGCCCTCGACGGCCTGTCGCTGTTGATGATCCTGCTGACCGGCCTGCTGGGTATCCTCTCGGTACTCTGCTCCTGGAAAGAGATCCAGCGTCACGTGGGCTTCTTCCACCTGAACCTGATGTGGATCCTGGGCGGCGTTGTCGGCGTGTTCCTCGCCCTCGACCTGTTCATGTTCTTCTTCTTCTGGGAAATGATGCTGGTGCCGATGTACTTCCTCATCGCGCTCTGGGGTCACAGTTCTTCGGACGGCAAGAAAACCCGGATCTACGCGGCGACCAAGTTCTTCATCTTCACCCAGGCTTCCGGCCTGATCATGTTGGTGGCGATCCTTGGCCTGGTACTGGTCAACTTCAACAGCACGGGCGTGATTACCTTCAACTACGCCGACCTGTTGAAAACCAAGATGTCCCTGACCACCGAGTACATCCTGATGCTGGGCTTCTTCATCGCCTTCGCGGTGAAGCTGCCGGTGGTGCCGTTCCACTCCTGGCTGCCTGACGCCCACGCCCAGGCGCCGACCGCGGGTTCCGTGGACTTGGCCGGTATCCTGCTGAAGACCGCTGCGTATGGCCTGCTGCGTTTCGCCCTGCCGCTGTTCCCGAATGCCTCGGCCGAGTTCGCGCCGATCGCCATGACCCTGGGTCTGATCGGGATCTTCTACGGTGCGTTCCTGGCCTTTGCGCAAACCGACATCAAGCGTCTGATCGCCTTCTCGTCTGTTTCCCATATGGGTTTCGTGCTGATCGGCATCTACTCCGGTAGCCAGCTGGCGTTGCAAGGCGCGGTGATCCAGATGCTCGCTCACGGTGTCTCGGCTGCCGCGCTGTTTATCCTCAGTGGCCAGCTGTACGAGCGCCTGCATACCCGTGACATGCGTGAGATGGGTGGCGTGTGGTCGCGCATTGCCTACCTGCCGGCGATCAGCCTGTTCTTCGCCGCCGCGTCCCTGGGCTTGCCGGGTACCGGCAACTTCATCGGCGAGTTCCTGATCCTGATGGGTTCGTTCGTACACACGCCATGGATCAGCGCCATCGCCACCTCCGGCCTGGTGTTCGGTTCGGTCTACTCGCTGATCATGATCCACCGCGCGTACTTCGGTCCGGCCAAGTCCGACACCGTGTTGCACGGGATGGATGCTCGCGAACTGATCATGGTGCTCGGCCTTGCGGTCTTGCTGATCTACATCGGCGTTTACCCGCAACCGTTCCTGGACACTTCTGCCGCAACGATGCATGGCGTGCAGCAGTGGTTCGGCACCGCCTTCTCTCAACTCGCTTCGGCCCGGTAAGAGCGCTATGGAATTCACGATCCAACACTTTATCGCGCTTGCGCCGCTGCTGATCACCAGCCTCACCATCGTGGTGGTGATGCTGGCGATCGCCTGGCGCCGCAATCACTCGCAAACGTTCCTGCTGTCCTGCGCGGGCTTGAACCTGGCCCTGCTGTCGATTATCCCGGCACTCAAGGTCGCACCACTGGCGGTCACCCCGCTGATGATGATCGATGACTTCGCGTTGCTGTATATCGCGCTGATCCTCGTGGCGACCCTGGCCTGCGTCACCCTCGCCCACGCCTACCTCGGCGAAGGCGGCACGGGCTACCCGGGCAACCGCGAAGAGCTGTACCTGCTGATCCTGCTGGCTGCGGCCGGCGGCATCGTGCTGGTCAGCGCGCAGCACCTGGCCGGCTTGTTCATCGGCCTGGAACTGCTGTCGATCCCGACCTACGGCCTGGTGGCCTATGCCTTCTTCAACAAGCGCTCTCTGGAAGCCGGCATCAAGTACATGGTGCTGTCGGCCGCCGGTTCCGCGTTCCTGTTGTTCGGCATGGCCCTGCTCTACGCCGAAGCCGGCAGCCTGAGCTTCACCGGTATCGGTCACGCCCTGGCCGCCACCAACAGCCCCGCGCCGATTGCCCAACTGGGCCTGGCGATGATGCTGATCGGCCTGGCGTTCAAGCTGTCGCTGGTGCCGTTCCACTTGTGGACCCCGGACGTGTACGAAGGCGCCCCGGCGCCGGTGGCCGCGTTCCTGGCCACCGCGTCGAAGGTTGCGGTGTTTGCGGTGATGGTGCGTCTGTTCCAGATCTCCCCTGCCGCCAACACCGGCGTGCTGAGCAACGTGCTGACCGTGATCGCCATTGCGTCGATCCTGTTCGGTAACCTGCTGGCACTGACCCAGAACAACCTCAAGCGTCTGCTGGGTTACTCGTCCATCGCCCACTTCGGCTACCTGCTGATCGCCCTGGTGGCGAGCAAAGGCCTGGCCGTGGAAGCGATCGGCGTGTACCTGGTCACCTACGTGATCACCAGCCTCGGCGCGTTCGGCGTGATCACCCTGATGTCCTCGCCTTACAAAGGCCGTGACGCCGACGCCCTGTACGAATACCGCGGCCTGTTCTGGCGCCGTCCGTACCTGACCGCCGTGCTGACCGTGATGATGCTCTCCCTGGCCGGTATCCCGCTGACCGCGGGCTTCATCGGCAAGTTCTACATCGTCGCTACCGGTGTAGAAGCCCACGAGTGGTGGTTGGTTGCATCCCTGGTGCTGGGCAGTGCCATCGGCGTGTTCTACTACCTTCGCGTGATGGTCACCCTGTACCTGATCGAGCCAAACCTGCGCCGTGTTGACGCCGAGCTGCACTGGGAACAGAAAGCCGGTGGCGTGATGCTGCTGGCCATCGCCCTGCTCGCCTTCTTCCTGGGCGTGTACCCACAACCGTTGCTCACCCTTGTGCAGCACGCGGTGCTGGGCGTTTGATTGCCTAGCGGGATGTCAGTAAACAGAAACGGCGCCTTCGGGCGCCGTTTTGCATGCTGGGGAATGGTTCCAGGCTTCGTTCAAACAATGAGTTCCTGAGCGGTCATCATCAGCTCAGTGCCGACCCGATTTTTTAACGTCTCGATGAAGCGGGTAATTTTTGCATCGATGAACTGCCGTGATGTGTAGACGGCGTAAACATTGCGCTCGTAGGTGTGATACTCAGGCAGAACACGCACGAGCCTGCCTGAACGCAGGTCCTCGATAGCTGAAAAGCCGGCCAGCAAACCTATGCCTGCGCCCTCTCGAATGGCGGACGCCATTGCGTCCATATCATTGACGCTGAAACTCGGGCCCTGGGGGGCGAATGTGGCATCCCCGGCCTTGCTCTTCAATTGCCACTCATCCCGCACATAATCGACGGTGCCCAACAGCAAGCACTGGTGATCATTGAGATCTTCCGGCGTCACAGGGGCTGGGTGTCGTTCCAGATAGGCTGGAGACGCAACCAGCACACAATGGCTAACACCGATTTTTTGGCTGACATACGCTGAATCCGGCAGCGTGCGGGCGATCAGAATAGACACGTCCAATTGGTCTTCCAAAAGGTTAGGCATTCGCTGAGAAAGCAATAAGTCCACGGTGACTTCGGGGAATTCCCGGCGGTACTCCAGCACGGCCGAGGTGACCAACTGCCGCGCCAGCCCCGGCACACAATGCACACGCAATGTCCCCCTGGGTTTCAGCGCGGCATTACTCGCCTCGGCTTCTGCGTTTTCAAGGTCCGCCAGAATCTTGGTACAACGCTCATAAAAGCGCCGGCCAGCGTCCGTCACCGAAAGACGGCGGGTCGAGCGCTGCAACAGGCGGGTGTCGAGCACGTTTTCCAGCGCGGAAACCGCACGCGAGACATTGCCGACCGTAGAGTCAAGATGGTTAGCCACAGCAGTAAAACTGCCCATCTCAACCACTTTGACGTACACCGACATGTTCGTAAGCTTATCCATCCAGATCTACCTGTCGATCCAATTCCCAACGTTCTTCACTGCAGAAGTACGCCACCAAAAAACACTAACGTCTTGAACTTCGATCCGGACAGTCATCGCCGCATGACGCGTGCGGCAGTGCAGATGCTACACGCTCCTGCCTGTGCTCGATATTCCCTCCAGACACAACAATGATTCCCTCCTGGCCGGCTAAATCAAACGGTTCCCAGTCCATAGACTGGGTTGCACAGGGCGCCTGAACAAGCCCTGCCGCGGCACCCCAGGCGCCGAGCTGTATGAACGTTTGATAATCCAACCGAAGGGCAACCCCATGAACACGTCTTACGACCCGCTTTATCTCTTTATCGGTGGTGAATGGATCAGTGCCGAAGGACGCGCAACCGCTGCTGTCGTCAACCCCGCAACCGCACGTGAGATCGGGCGCGTTCCACTCGCCACCACCGACGACCTCAATCACGCCCTCGAAGTGGCGCAACTGAGCTTTGAGCAATGGCGCCAGACCGTACCTGACAAGCGCGCAAAAATTCTCAAACGTGCTGCCGATCTCATCCTGGAGCGCGCCCCCCACATTGCCGAGCAAATGACCCTTGAAGAGGGCAAGCCGCTTGCAGAAAGCCTGGATGAGGTCACGCGTGCGGCTGAATACTTCGAGTGGTTTGCCGAAAGCGCACGCCGCATCGATGGGCGCGTAGTGCCGGCCAATCGTCCCGGTGTGCTGCAACTGGTAAAACGCCAAGCGATCGGTCCTGTCGCTGCGTTCACGCCCTGGAATTTCCCAGCCATTACGCCCGCGCGCAAGCTCTCGGCAGCCTTGGCCGCAGGTTGCAGTGTCATCCTCAAGCCAGGGGAAGAAAGCCCCTCCACGGCGCTGGCCCTGGCGCGTGCACTCGACGATGCAGGCTTGCCTAAAGGCGTGTTGCAGGTGGTCTTTGGTGTACCGGATCAGGTTTCCAGCCACCTGATCGCCTCCTCCATCATTCGAAAGGTGACCTTTACGGGTTCGGTTCCCATCGGGCGGCTGCTATCAGCCCGCGCGGCAGAAGGCGTCAAGCCCATCACCCTGGAATTGGGAGGGCACGGGCCAGTGCTGGTATTCGATGACGCCGACGTCGAAAAAGCCGCCGTCGAAGGCGTTGCCCATCGGTTCCGCGGGACTGGCCAAGTCTGCATCTCATCAACGCGGTTTCTGATTCAGCGTGACGTCTACGAAACCTTTGTCGATCACTTTGTGACGGCCACCCTCGCGTTGAACATTGGCGATGGCCTGCTGCCTGGTACCCAGGTTGGACCGCTCGCCAATCCAAGGCAGTTGGCCAAGATGGAAGCGTTGGTGGCTGATGCCGTCGCCAAAGGTGCACGCGTGTTGGCCGGTGGTAAACGCCTGGAATGCAGCGGCTACTTTTTTGAGCCCACCGTGTTGGCGGATGTGCCTATGAGCGCCCGAGTCATGCATGAAGAACCCTTTGGGCCTATCGCCGTACTGATGCCATTCGATCACTTGGCGGATGGTTTGAAGGAGGCAAATCGGCTGCCCTACGGGCTGTCAGCCTACGCGTTCACGTCCAGCGCTCGAACAGCCATTGACGTCGCTGACGGGTTGGAGGCCGGAATGATCGGCATCAACCAATACCGCATCGTCGCCACGGAACTTCCCTTCGGCGGCATGAAAGAAAGCGGCCACGGTTCGGAAGGCGGCATTGAAGGCATCGAGCACTACCTCACCCACAAATTCATCAGCCAGGCTTAAGGAGACCTCATCATGTCCACGCTCAATTTCAGCAGCCCTCGTGAAGCGGCCCGGGCGTTTACACCCAAGCTGTCGCAATTCGTCGATTCAACGCTGTATCCGCAGATCTGGAGCGACCCGGCATTGTCCCCGCGCGACCGAAGCCTGATCACCGTGGCGGCATTGATTGCCGGCGGTCACTCTGAAGAGTTGCCCGCGCACTTGCGACGGGCAGTCAGCAACGGGGTGACCCATGACGAAATCGCCGCCGCGATCACTCACCTGGCGTTCTACGTAGGCTTTCCAGGCGCCATCACCGCCTCCGCTATCGCCAATGCCACGTTTACCGAATCGGAGAAAAACTGACCATGAAAGCCATCAGCATTAGCGCCTTCGGCGCGGCGGACGTACTTGAACTGGCAGACGCTCCCACCCCTGAAGTCCGCCCGACTGACTTGCTGGTACGGGTCTATGCGGCGGGTGTGAACCGTGCGGATCTGACCCATCGAACAGGTGGCTACGGCCATCCAAATTTCGGTGACTCACCGATCATCGGTCTGGAGATCGCCGGCGAGGTGATTGGCAAAGGTGATGAGGTCAAGGATTTTGAGATCGGAGATCGAGTGATGGGCGTTGTCGGCGGTGGGGCCTACGCCGAGCTTGCACGCATCGACTATCGCATGGCCATGCCTATTCCTGCGCAGTTGGACTATGTGCACGCAGCCGCTATTCCCGAGGTCTTCGTCACCGCCCATGAAGCAATGATGCACCTGGCTCGGCTCAAGTCCGGCGATTCGGTATTGATCCATGCCGCTGCGGGTGGTGTGGGATCTGCCGCCGTGCAACTGGCATACGCCACCGGGGCCACGGTGTATGCGACAACCGACGGCAGCAAGCTGGCGCGTGTCGAACATTTGGGAGCCGATACGGCCATTGACTACAAGACGCAGGATTTTGCCCAAGTCATCGCCGATAAAACCCATGGTCGAGGGGTTGATGTCGTCATTGATTTCGTGGGCGAGCCCTACTTCGCACGCAACATCGCTTCCCTTGCCCATGGAGGCCGGCTGGTACAGGTCGGTATCCTGGGCGGAGGCGGTAAGGTAAGCGTAGAACTGGAGCACATCCTTTACCGTCACTTGCAAATCATCGGTACGGTCATGAAGTCCCGTACACAGCCAGAGAAGCACGACATGATCAAGCGCTTCCGCGAGCATTGGCTTGATCGCTTCGAGGGCGCCGGAAGTCTGGAGCCGGTCGTTGACAGCACGTTCCCGCTGTCTCGTGCGGCCGATGCCCATCGCCGAATGGAATCATCCGAGAATGTTGGAAAAATCATTCTGACGATGCAACCGGCTGACTTGGTTTAAGCCCGGCAGCAGGTACGTTGTTGGTGAGTTTCCCGTCAAGCTCGTTGATTTCCGGTTCGTCGCGCGCTTACGGACGCCCCAGGATTAAGCCCTCCAGCGCTTCGCGAAGTTGCGGATGCGTTGGCAGGCGAATACCGAAGGTATCGTGCAGCACCCTCGACAATTCGTCGGCACTGTCTATCCGGTGTTTTTCGCTGGGGCGATCCAGGGTGTGAATCGCATAGTCAGCGTTGTTCAAGGTGTGGCGTCGACCGGGCGCCAGCAGTGCCACTTTCAACTGGCCAAGAAACGGCGAACCTGGGTGGGTGGAGACGTACCAATTGCCGATTTCATAATCGATGTCCGCCTGCACTTGCAGGTCGAACACATACAAGCCGCGCCACTCCCCGGCGACCAGGGCCCACAGGGTGTAGCTGCCGTCGTTGAAGGTCAGGCGATAGGGTTCATGGGCGGTCGCCTGCACCGCTTCGGTGTCCAGCAGCAACGGGCTGCTGGGCACCATGCCGCCAAAGCCGACATCGGTCATATAGCGCACGCCGTCCAGGGTCACCAGGCTCAGGCGATGGGTCCGCGCGGTGCGTGCATCGGGTGGCCCGCCCATCACCACCCTGCCGGTGATCCCACGCGCGTCGAAACCCAGTTCCTGCAGCAACGCGAGAAACATCTGGTTCAACTCGTAGCAATAACCACCGCGCCCCTCGAACAACACTTTTTGCTCGACGCTGGGCAGGTCGATCGGTACCGGCAGCTTCATCAGGGTCGACAGGCTTTCAAAGGCAAAGCGGCAGACATGACGCAGCTGCAAATCCCGCAGGGTCTGCAACGTAGGCGGGGGCGGCGCATCGTAACCGAGGTGTTGCAGGTACAAACGGCTATGGGTCAGCTGGAGCATGGCGCAATCCTTGGGCACGGTGCAAAGGCGTCACTATGCCGTCCTGGCATGCACCTTGTCATTTTGAGTGAACCTTTTTGGACGCTTTCCTCTCCATCTATGAACAAGACAGGGAGGCAACATGAGTACCGCAAAAATCTACACCATCCACTACCAACTGCACGGCCAGCCGAAATCTTTTGTGGTGCGCGCAGAAATCATGAACAACGCCGAAGCCTGGCACTGGGCAGCCGTCGACGCCGACATCGCCCATGTCAGTCGTATCGGCCGGGTAGGTCACGAGCAGGTGAAAAAAACCACGCGGCCCTGGGCAGAGAAATACGGCATCACCGACGTCAGTTGGACACCGCCCAAATAAAGCAAAGCCCCGCTCAATGGCGGGGCCCGTATTAGTGTTTCAAGTCGCCCAACGGATCGTAGGGCGGCTTTTTTTTCGCCTCGTCCTTACCTTTCCTATCCAGCGGGGCGATGGCCGGACCTACCGGGTCGACCTGCGGGTCTGCCACATCCGGCGAGTCCGGGTCGAAGCCCAGCTCATCCTGGCCGCTGGCATGTTCGTTGGAGTGTGGGCCATCCGAGGGTTTATTCATGACTGTCTCCTGTTAAAGCGGGCGGGCTTTGTCGTGGAGGGTTTCCAGGTCTTGCTCGACGCGCTCCACCTCATCGTGTTCGTCACGCTCCTTCGGATCATTGGGGCGCAATGCATCGTTATCGCGCTCTTCTTCACCGGGTGTGCGGTCGGGGTCGGGAGTGCCGGGCGGCGGCTGCTTGTATTCGGGCATGATGCTTCACCTCACGGGGGTTAGTGGCCTGCATCGTTTTAGAGGAAGTACCGCAAACCATCGTTCAACTTGATTGCCCCAGGCATGAGAAGATGCCGGCACATTCCTTCTGGAGACCTGCCCCGGATGTTCGAGCTCAAACCCTGCGACCCCGTCACCTACCGCCGTCAGACCCGTCGCAGCACGCTGATCGTGGCCGTGCTTTTCGTGGCCCTGACTATGCTGCTGTCGAGCCTGGCCGTGATGCTGTTCGGCGAGCCTGGTGGTGATAACTTTCGCTTCAACGTCGGTGGTGTATTTGCCGGCGTGTTGATCACTGTTGCCCTGGTGCGCGGCCCGTTGTGGCACCAGCCGTGGCTGGCGCCCGCGGTGTATGGCTGGCAGCTCAAGCGCCAGTTGATGCGCGTGACCAATGTGATGCACACCGTGACCGAACGGGTGCAGGCCAACGACCCGACCGCGCTCAAGGTGCTGCGCTTCTACCACCTGGGGCTGACGCAAATGCACGAGCTGGACGCCAACTCCAGCGCCCAGGCGCAGTTGGTTGGCGAGATCGAGGCGCATAAGGCCAAGATGCAGGCGCTGGGGCTCGACACCGAGCAAACCCGCTTCAACCCCGCCTGGCTGGACAGTATCAAAGCCGCTTGAGCCTGCGGATACACGCGCCCTGCCCCATCAGCTGGAACGCTTGGCGCGCCAGCAGAACAGCGCACTTACCGCAATCGCCGCGCCCGCCAGGCCAAACACCCAGGGCGCCGACGCCACCGGCAGCAACAGGCCTGCCAGCAGCGGCCCGAGGCCGGCACCGATATCGCGCCACACTGCGTTCGACGCCAACGCCGACACCCGCATGGCACCGGGGTTGCGCTCGGCCACCAGGGTAGTCACCAGGGGCAGTTGCAAGGCGCGCAGCACCAGCACGGCCGCCGCGCCGATGATCACCCAATAGCTGCCAAACGCAGCCAGGGCCAGTGCACTCAAGAACGAAAACAGCAACAACATGGCGGTGGCGCCGAAGCGTTGTGCCGCGCGCCCCCCCAAGGGGCTGAGGAGCAATTCCGACAGGTAACGCAGGGCCATCAAGCCCCCGGCGATCAGCACCGCGTCACCGCCCATGATCTTCTGCGCCTGAATCGACAGACCGAAGATAAACAAGCCATCCAGCGCCACGCCTTCGATAAATGACCAGAGCGCCACACTGTCGGGCCATTTGAAACGTCGCCCCGGGGTGCTGTGCAAGTCGTGCCCGGTGCCGGGCAAACCGCGCGCCATCCACAGCCCCACCAGGCAGCAGCCGGCAAGAATCAGGAAAATCGGACGCGGCCCGGCCCACAACGTCAGCAACCCACCCAGGGGCAAGGCCAGCATCGGCCCAAGCGCAATCAACGCCCGCGATCGCCCGGCCCGGCGCGCGGCGCCCGCAGGCTCCGAGGTGGCCAGCACCTGGGTGGACAGGTTCAACGCGGCAAAACACAAGCCCCAGACCAGGCGCAAGCCCAGCAGGGCGGCAAACCCCGACAGCATCGAATTGCCCACGGCGCACAATGTCGCGGCCCCCGCCGCGATCATGCAGGTCAAGCGGTCGCCGTGGCGCGCGTAAAAATTCAATACATGCCGGTAACCGAAAATCCGTACCAGGCGGTTGGCGGCCAACAACACCCCGGCCTGGGCCAAAGTGATGCCGAACGCCTGGTACTCCATCGGCAGCAGCAGGTAGAGCAACACATCACTGGGCAGGCATAAGGCAAGGGTCAGCGCGGCGCGACGGGAGTGAGTATCAGCGGTGCGGAGGGCCAGGCTGGACATAAATCTGAAACATCCCGAAATATTCAGGTCGCCAAGGTAGCCTTCCCGCGCCGGGTTTTACAACGCCCAATCACGCTTTTTCCCCATAGGGCAGTAAGCGCAAGCCACTGGCCACGGCGCCCACCAATGCGAACACGCAGCCCAGCCACAAGGCATATTGCGGACCGCTGCCCAGGAACAGGTGGAAACACAATGCCACCAGCGAGGCGCCCAACGTCTGCCCCAGTAACCGTGAAATCGCCACGATGCCACTGGCCCCACCGCTGCGCGCCAACGGCGCACTGGTCATCAGCGCCTTGAGGTTGGGCGACTGGAAAAAGCCAAACCCGGCGCCGCACAGTGCCATGCGCCAGCCGATATCGAACGTCGACGCGCCGCTGCCGAGCGTCGCCAGCGCGGCCATGCCGACACTGAGCATCAGCAGGCCGATGCCGCACAGCGCCCCTAGGGAGACACGGTCGGCCAGGCGCCCCGCCACCAGCGCCATGACCGCCACGACGGCTGGCCAGGGCGTCATCAGAAAGCCCGTTTCCACTTGGCTATGCCCGAGCACCGCCTGCAACAGAAAGGGCAGCGACACAAAGGCCAGGCCCTGGGCGCTGAACGCGCAGATCGCCGTGAGGGAAGACAAGGCAAACACCGGCCGCTTGAACAAATCCAGGGCCAGCATCGGCGCCGGGTGGCCGGCCTGCCGACGCAACAGCAACGCGCCACAGACCAGCGCCAGCGCGACCAGGCCCAGGGTCAGCGCGCCCTGGGCGCCGTGCACCGCCGTGCCCAGGCCGAGGACCAGCAAGGCAAATAACCCGGCACATAGCACGGCCGCCAGACGGTCGAAGGCATGCCCGGTCATGGGCAGGGTCGGCAATGAACGCAGGCCCAACACCAGGGCCAACAGCCCCAACGGCACATTGATCAGGTACAGCCAGTGCCAGGTCGCCACCGACAGGATCGCCGACGCGGCGGTCGGCCCCAGGGTAAAGGCCAGCCCCACCACCAACGAGTTGTAGCCCAGGCCACGGCCCAGCATTTTCGACGGGTAGATATGCCGCAACAGCGCCGTATTCACGCTCATGATGGCTGCCGCGCCCAACCCCTGCACCACTCGCGCCGCCGTCAGGGTCACCAGCGACCCGGCCAATCCGCAAAACAGCGAAGACAGGATAAACAGCAGCAAACCGCCGAGGTACACCCGGCGATGGCCCAGCACATCGCTCAACGAAGCGAACGGCAATACCGTGGCGATAATCGCCAACTGGTAGGCATTGACCACCCAGATCACCGAGGCGGAATCGGTGCCGATCCCTTCGGCCAGGGTCGGCAGCGCCGTGTTGACGATGGCCGTGTCCAGAGTCGCCATGCCGATCCCCAGGGAAATAGCGATGACCGCCGGCAGGCGTTTGTTAAAGGGCAACCCATCGGCAACAGAAGACATGGAGCGACTCACGCAGGTGGCAAAGGCCCACAGGTTACGGGCAGATGCAGATTTTTTCAGTGGGCGATTGCGTGGCTGTCGAAATTTTCATGTTCATCCCACTTCACATGCAGAAACCCCCTACATCCTTCACACAGCATTCTTTGCACCCTTGGCGCTTTCGCTAACCCCCTACGCCGAGACCTGCGCCCATGTGCGACACCCATCACGCCTCTGACGTTCCACCGAACAACAGCCGTCGCAACTTCCTGCGCCTGACCACCGTTGGCGCAAGTGCATTGATGCTGGCGAGTGCGTTACCCGCCAGCCTGGTCCACGCCGCCCCGACGCCGAAAGCCGCCAACGACCTCAACTCGGAACAGGCGCTCAAACGCTTGATGGAGGGCAACCAGCGCTATGCCGACGGCGTCACCAAGCGGCATGACTTTATGCACGAGCGCGAGGCATTGGTTGGCGGGCAAAACCCCTTCGTCGCCGTACTCAGTTGCGCCGATTCGCGGATTGCCCCCGAATACGCCTTCGACACCGGTCGCGGAGACCTTTTCGCCGTACGCGTGGCGGGCAACTTTGTCACCGATGACGGGTTGGCCAGCCTTGAATACGCCGTGGCGGTACTGGGCACGCCGTTGATCATGGTGCTGGGGCATGACAGCTGCGGCGCCGTGGCTGCCGGGGTCAAGGCGGTCAAGGACAACGCGCGCTTCCCCGGCAAGATTCAGGGCCTGGCCGACGCACTCAAGCCGTCCGTCACCAAGGTGCTCAAGGCACCGGGCGACATCCTGGAGAACGCCATCGCGCAAAACGTCAGCGACACCGTTGCACGGCTCAAAACCGAATCAAGCCTGTTGGCCGATGCCCTGGCCAAGGGTTCGTTGCGAATTGTCGGGGGTGTCTACCGGCTGCACAGCGGCAGAGTGGAATTGCTCGGCTAGTCACCCGCGCGCGGCACCGGCCGGGCTTATGCTGGACGCTCGCTGCCGGTATCCGGCGCCAGCGAGAGTGCATTGAGCGCCAAGCGCCCATCCTTGAGCGGCGGGCACCAGTAGTAGCCGCCGGTCAACGGTGTGCTGATGCGATACAAGCCATCGACAATCCCGTCTTCCAGCCCGCTCATGCGGCGCAGTTGCGCTTCGAACGCGTCGAAGGAATGGCCAAAGGCAAGAAACATCAAGCCCGCCTGGCCATTTTCGGCCCACGGCATCGAGCGGCGTACCACGAAGGCTTCCGGGGTGAAACTCTCTTGGGCGGTGCGTTTGGTATGGGCGGATTCGGGGGCGTCGTCGAGTTCTTCGTTGTCGCCATGGCGGCGGCCGATGATGTGGTCGCGCTCCTCGGCGGGCAAGGCGGCGAAGCCATCGAGGTCGTGCTGCCATTGCTGGATCGCGGCGAAGCTGGCACCGCTGTCGGTCAGCGCGGCTTCCACGGCGGCATCGTCGTGGGGGTTTTCGGTGCCGTCTTCGTAGTCGGTCAGGTCGAAGCCGGTCTTGAAGCGAAAACCTTCAGTCGACTGCACCAGGCGAAAAGCCGGGGCCAAGGCTTTTTCAAAGGCGCGACTGCGCAACAGCAACTCACCGCGATCCACCCCATGCAGCCACACCCACAGCGCCTGCTGGGTGGAGGGGTTGTGCGCACCTGGCCCGCTGACAGCCGGGAATGGGCGCAAACCGTCGATCTGCGCGCCCAGGGCGGTTACCAGCGGCTCACCGAACCCGACCACGGCCGCCGAATCCACACGCTGCACCAACGCATCCAGCGCAGCGGGCACGGCGTCCAGGGAATCCACGGCAAAAAACAGATGGCGTGCCTGCAAGGGCACCGGAGCGGCAAGAATGCCCGGCTGGTACTGACTCATATGAACTCCTTCAAGAAAGCCGCGCAGTTTACCCGCCACGCGCGCCCCTGCGTACTGCAAAGCGCACAAGCCTTGCCATCGAGACCGTTGTTGGGTGACTCTCTAGTCATGTTTTGCAACTATTCCAGGGGTAGCAACATGACCACCGATAACCTGCTCGCCCAGCTGTTTCCCGTTTCCACCGCCGACATTCCCGAGCAATTTCGCCTGGCGGCGCCTATCGAACAGCGTGATTACCTGGTCAACGGCCAGTTGCGGGTCTGGGACGGTCCGTTGGCCCAGGTCCTCAGCCCCGTGCAACTGGGCGACACGCGTGTGCAGATTGGCAGCACACCACTGCTGGATGCCGACACCGCCCTCACCGCCCTCGACGCCGCCGTGCGCGCCTATGACCGTGGCCAGGGTGAATGGCCGACAATGCGTGTGGCGCAACGCATCCTGCATGTCGAAGCGTTTCTGCGGCGCATGCGCGAACAACGTGATGCGGTGGTCAAGCTGCTGATGTGGGAAATCGGCAAGAACCTCAAGGACTCGCAAAAAGAGTTCGACCGCACCTGCGACTACATCACCGACACCATCAATGCCCTCAAGGAACTCGATCGCCGTAGCAGCCGCTTCGAACTGGAGCAGGACACGCTCGGCCAGATCCGCCGCGTGCCGATGGGCGTGGCGCTGTGCATGGGCCCCTACAACTACCCCTTGAACGAGACGTTCACCACGCTGATCCCCGCGCTGATCATGGGCAATACCGTGGTGTTCAAGCCGGCCAAGCTGGGTGTGCTGCTGATCCGTCCGTTGCTGGAGGCGTTCCGCGACAGTTTCCCGGCCGGGGTGATCAATGTGATCTACGGCAGCGGCCGCGAAACCGTCAGCGCGCTGATGGCCAGCGGCAAGATCGATATCTTTGCGTTTATCGGCACCAACAAGGCCGCCAGTGATCTGAAAAAACTGCATCCCAAGCCACACCGCCTGCGCGCGGCCTTGGGCCTGGACGCGAAAAACCCCGGCATCGTGCTGCCGCAGGTGGACCTGGACAATGCGGTCAGCGAGGCGCTCACTGGCTCGCTGTCGTTCAACGGCCAGCGTTGCACGGCCTTGAAGATCCTGTTTGTGCATGAAGACGTGGTCGATCGCTTTATCGAGAAGTTCAACCAGAAACTGGCCACGCTCAAACCCGGCATGCCATGGGAAGACGGCGTGTCGCTGACGCCGCTGCCGGAAGTGGGCAAGGTGGATTACCTCACGGCGCTGGTGGCGGATGCGACGCAGCACGGCGCCCAGGTGGTGAACGCCCAGGGTGGCGTCAGTCGCGGGTCGTTCTTTTACCCGGCGGTGCTGTACCCGGTGAACCCGCAAATGCGTGTGTACCACGAAGAACAGTTCGGCCCAGTGGTGCCGATCGTGCCCTACCGCGACCTGGAAACCGTGGTCGATTACGTGCTCGAATCGGACTTCGGCCAACAGTTGAGCCTGTTCGGCACCGACCCGGTGCAAATCGGACGCCTGGTGGACACCTTCGCCAACCAGGTCGGCCGGATCAATATCAATGCCCAATGCCAACGCGGGCCGGACACCTTCCCCTTCAACGGCCGCAAGAACTCGGCCGAGGGCACGCTGTCGGTGCATGATGCGTTGCGCGTATTTTCGATCCGCACCCTGGTGGCAACCAAGTTCCAGGACAGCAACAAGGCGTTGCTCAGCGAGATCCTGCGCAACCGCGATTCGAGCTTCCTGACCACCGACTACATTTTCTGACAACGGTCCGGACCCAAAGGTGGGAGGGGGCTTGCCCCCGATAACGGTGGATCAGTCAACCGATCTGTTACTGAGACACGGCTATCGGGGGCAAGCCCCCTCCCACACTGGGGCCGTGTAACTCCTGAATTTCAAGGCCACTTTAATACTGATGAACCTGCCCTTCTTCGCCCGGCGCCTGCTGCGCCCCCTGCTCGACCCGTATCGCCGTTATCGTCATGCCAAGCTGATCCACGCGGTGCGCGTGTCCATCGGCTTGCTGGCGACGATCCTGCTGACCACCGGCATCAACCTGCCCCACGGTGAGTGGGCGTCGGTGACCATGCTGATCGTGATCGGCGGCTTGCAGCATCACGGCAATATCGGCAAGAAAGCCGTGGAGCGCGCCTACGGCACCTTGATCGGCGCCAGCGTCGGTTTGCTGCTGGTGGTGCAACAGGCTTACTTCGGCCAACCCTTGCTGACCTACCTGTTGATGTCGGTGGTGTGCGGGTTCTTCTCCTATCACGCCATCGGCAAGGGCGGCTACATCG
Source organism: Pseudomonas sp. FG86 (assembly GCF_057808775.1). Lineage (NCBI taxonomy): Bacteria > Pseudomonadati > Pseudomonadota > Gammaproteobacteria > Pseudomonadales > Pseudomonadaceae > Pseudomonas > Pseudomonas sp. FG86. Next base: position 28,635 of record NZ_JBMDIS010000071.1, read on the forward strand.
CGTTGCTGTCGGCGATCACGGTGTTCATCGTCGCCGGGCATGGCGACAACCCGCTGTCGGATGGCTTGTGGCGCACCGTCGATATCCTGATCGGTATCGTCCTGGCCCTGGCATTTTCCTTCGCCCTGCCGCTGTACGCCGTGTATTCGTGGCGCTACAACCTGGCCAGCGCATTGCGCGACTGTGCCGCGATCTATAGCCGGATCATCAACGGCCAGTCGGTCACCGATGATGAGCACCTTAAACTGCTCAACCGTTTGAACGCGGCCATAGTGCAGTTGCGCTCACTGATGCCGTCGGTGTCCAAGGAAGTGCGAATTTCCATGACCGAGCTGGATCACATCCAACGCCACCTGCGCATGTGTATCAGCACCCTGGAGATTCTCGGCAATACCCGGCCGGACCCGCGTGACGAGCAGGCGATGGCGCGCATGCAGGTGATGTTGAAGGCCGAGCACCGGCAGATTCGGGTGCAACTGGTGGGCATGGCGCGGGCGTTGAAATCCGGGGTGACAGAGCGCCTGGAACGGCCTGGCCACCTCGGAGGCGACAAGCCGACACTGGATGCGCCGGTCTATAGCGCGTTGGATGGCTACCGATTGTTGACGGTGCAACTGGCGGCAAATGTGGATGCACTGCGTCAACGCCTGGCCAAAAGCGCGGGGCACTGGAAGATATAAACAGATGGCCTTTTGACGTGTTTAAGCACGTCAACACTTTCATACTTTCTCTTACATTTTTTTCACGAATTATTCACATCCCGGGACGTAGGGTGAAGCCTCATCCGTTACAAACGTTGCACATCAAGCCCGCCGCCCCAGCGGGCTTTTTTTTGCCTGCGCAAAACACTGTAGGAGCGAGCTTGCTCACGAAAAGCAATAAACGATAACGCAGCGGTCTCAGGCTGGTTAACCGCGGTGATCGTGCGTTCTTCGCGAGCAAGCTCGCTCCTACAGGGAGGTCAGCGTGAGGCCTTGGCGGTGGGGGCTGCCGCTTGTTCGCGAATGGCCCGCTGGGTATCCAGCACCTTGGCCAACGCGTTTTCCGCCTCCGGGCTTTGCTGCGGCACGCGAATCGCCGCCGACACCAGGGTGATCAACTTGGCCATCACCTCGGCATCCGTGGCCGGGCGGCCCAGGCTCATGGAGTTCATCAACAGGCGCAGTTCGGTACCGGCCATCACCCCGGAAATCGCCTTGAGGGCAAATTGCAGGCGCACCCCCAACTCGTTGCGCGGCAAGTCCGGCAAGGCCAGGGCGAAGGCTTCGAAGAAACGCTGGAACACCGGCTGGTAATGCACCTTGAGGTATTCCTGGATAAACGGCGACGTGTCGCTGTACACCCGCCCGAGGAAGCGAATGAACGAGCGCCCTTCCCCGCTCGCGGGGTCGCTGCGTTCCAGGCCCATGGCCGGGGCAAACAGCACGCCCAGCAGCGTGTCGCAATCAAGGGGCCCGTCGGATTCGGCTTCACAGCGCGCCAGCAACTCCAGGCGCTGCTCGTTAAGCGGCTCCAGGCGCTGCATCAGCAAGGTTTTCATCAGGGAGTCCTTGTCCCCGAAGTGGTAGTTCACGGCGGCCAGGTTGACCTGGGCACGCTCGGTAATCTGCCGTAACAAAACCGCGTCATATCCGTACTTTATGAAGAGAGCCTCTGTCGCATCCAGCAATCGAGTCTTGGTAATGTTTGGAGCGCTGACTTTCTTCGCGACCATAGAAGTTCCACGTGGGAAATATGTTTTAAAAAATTATTTGATTTTTTATACCGGGGCCGTCGTTCGAAATCAAGTAGTGACACTGCGCCATATGATTGAAAAGCCTTGCAGTGTGGCGCATTGAAGGCCGCCGAAGGTTTTTTTGTGGGCGTGAGGCGCCGCATTGGAAATCGTTTCAAAGCGTAAAACCGCTCTACATCCATGGCTGGCGAAGCGGATTGAACGCGGTTACTATTCAAACAATATTTTAAAAACAAGAAATTAAACCAGTCCGTGACGCGTACCAGGCGGCTCCCGAACTTGTTACAACGATTTTCCGGGGGCGTGTCGGCACCGTCGAGACTGCAGGCGTAGTCATGATGACAGACACCCACGCGCACCCAGGCTTGATCTCCCTGCAAGGCATCGGCAAGCGCTATGAGCTCGCCGGGCAGCAACTGTCCATTCTCAATGATGTGTGCTTGTCCATCGCCAGCGGCGATAGCTGCGGCATCCTCGGTGCTTCGGGCTCCGGCAAAAGTACCCTGCTCAATATCCTCGGCCTGCTGGACGTGCCCAACTGCGGCCAGTACCACTTTGCCGGCCACGATATTTTCAGTGCCAGCCCCGATGAACTGGCGGCGATCCGCAACCAGCAGATCGGCTTCGTGTTCCAGAGCTTCAACCTGCTGCCGCGTCTCAGCGCCCTGGATAATGTCGCGCTGCCCTTGAGCTATCGCGGCGTATCACGCCATGAATCGGTAGAACAGGCACTGCGCATGCTTGAACAGGTTGGCCTGGCCGACCGCGCTCATCACCGCCCCGCCGACCTGTCCGGCGGCCAGCGCCAGCGTGTAGCGATTGCCCGGGCCCTGGTCGGCAACCCCTCGGTGATCCTGGCCGACGAACCCACCGGCAACCTCGACAGCACCACTGCCCAGGAGATCATGGACCTGCTCCTGGCGCTCAATCGCGAGCAACAGGTCACCCTGATCATCGTCACCCACGACGCGCACATCGCCGAGCGCCTGGAGCGCAAGATCCTGGTGCGCAACGGTGTGGTGCATGAGGCTGGCGGCCTATGAACCTGCGGGTCGAACAGAGCCTCAGCCAACTGCTGCACGAAGCGTTCGTCAGCCTGCGCACCCTGGGCAAGCGCTCGATCCTGGCGCTGCTGGGTATTGTGATCGGCAGCTCGTCAGTGGTGGCGCTGATCAATATCGGCCACAACGCGGCGGTGGACGCCGCAATGATCTTCAAGGACATGGGCACCGACACCCTGATCGCCCAGTTCCCGCCCAAAGGCACCGCCAACGTGCCGATGCGCACCCAGCTCGACCTCGATGCCGTACGCCGGGCCGTGCCGGGGATCGCCCATATCGGCGCGATCACCCCGTTCAGCGGGCCCATGGTGTTCCATGGCCGCACCACCAACGCCAACTTCGTCGGCATCACCCCGGATATCCCGCCGACCATGCGCCTGGTGCTGCGCGAAGGACGCTTCCTGTCCCCCTTCGACGCAAATGAAACCTACGGCGTGATCGGCGACCAGCTCGCCCAGGCCCTGGGCGCGCCGGGTGACCCACTGAAGCTGGGCGACCGGGTGCGCATCAATGACTACCTGTTCCAGGTGGTGGGCATTTTGTCCAACCAGCCCCGGGCGATGCTGATGCCGGTGCAGGCCAACGAGACGCTGTTCATGCCTGCGGACGGCATGCGCCGCATCTACGCCAACCCGCAAATCAGCAATGTGATCATCCGCGCCGCCCCCGGCGAGGACATGGAACGCGTGGCGCGGGACGCCGCCGTCGCGCTGCGAACCCAACTGAGCGACCACGACGTCGAGATCACGGTGCCCCAGCAAATGATCGATGGCATGACCCGGCAAAGCCGCACCTTCGCCTACCTGCTGCTGGCCTTGGGGGCGATCTCCCTGGTGGGCGGCGGCGTCGGTGTGATGAATGTGATGCTGATGAACGTCTCGGAACGCCGACGCGAGATCGGCATTCGCATGGCCCTCGGTGCGCGCCAGCGGGATATCCGCAACCTGTTCCTGCTCGAAGCCGTGACCCTCACCGCCGTCGGCGCACTGTGCGGCGCCGTGCTGGGCATGACCGCCGCCTGGCTATACGCCTGGTTGTCGGGCTGGGAATTCGCCCTGGCTGTCGCCGCCCTGCCCCTGGGCGTGGGCAGCACGTTGCTGGTGGGGCTGTTCTTCGGTATCTACCCGGCGGTCTCGGCCTCGCGGTTGCAACCGGTGGAGGCCCTGCGCGATGAGTAAATGGCTCTGGTTGCTCGCCTGGGTCAGCCTGCACGGCGTGGCCGCCGACGTCGTCATCAAACCGTCAGCGCCCAGTACCACCCGCAGCGGGTATGAGCGTGGCGTTTCGCTCAACGCCCAAGTCACCAACATGACCCTGGGAGATGCCGTGTACCTGGGCCTGCGCAATAATCCGGCGATCCGTAGCGCCTACCTGCAGCGGGTGGCGCAGAAGTTCGACCTGCGCGTGGCCGAAGATGTGTTCAACCCCAAGCTCACCCTCAACAGTTATTACCGCAGTACCCGTGGCTCGACAGACAACACACGCAACGCCAACCTGGCGCCGGCCACCAGCCTGCTCAGCGAATACGGCACGCGGCTGAGCATGGCGTGGACCCAGCAACTGACCAACGCCGACCGCGCCGGCCGCTACCGCAGCGACGGCCTCGACCTGGCGATCATCCAACCGCTGATGCGCGGCGCCGGCTGGGACGCCACCACCGCGCCGCTGCGCCTGTCACGCCTGTCGGAGCAGGCCAACCGCCTGAACCTCAAGGCCACCGTGGCGCAGACCATCAGCCAGATCATCGCCACCTACCGCGAGCTGCTGCGCGCCCAGGAACAACTTAGCATCGTGCAGGATGCCCTCAAGCGCTCGGGCACGTTGCTAGAAGTGAACAAGGCATTGATCAGTGCCGGGCGCATGGCCGAGTTCGAAATCGTGCAGACCGAAGCCGACATCGCCACCCAGCAACTGGGCGTGGAAGAGGCGCAAAACCAACTGGACACCAGCCGCCTGGCCCTGCTGCGCCTGCTGGCCCTGGACCTGTCGACGCCGATTCGTGCCACCGAAGCCCTGGAAGCCAGGCCCATGCAAATCGACAAGCGCCAGGCGTTCACCCTGGCGCAGACCCAGCAACCGGAATACCTTGCCGCCCTGCTCGGCAGCCAGCAGGCCGACCTCAACCTGGTGATTGCCAAGGACTCCGGGCGCTGGCAAGTGGACCTGGTGGCCGGGGCGAACCAGGTCCGCGATGCCTACAATAACAATGCCGGCAGCACCAACAACCGCACCTGGGACAGCTACGCCGGGGTGCAGGTGCAGATCCCCATCGGTGATATCAGCACGCGCCAGGCCGAAGTGCGTGCGCGGGTGAACGTGGAGGACCAGGAGATCCGTATCACCGACGCGCGCCAGGAACTGGAGCGCAACGTCAACGATGTGGTGCGCGACCTCGGTACGCGCTGGCGCCAATATGAAATCTCCCAGCGCGCCGTGGAGCTGTCGCGGCGCAAGATCGACATCGAGCGGGAAAAACTCAGCGCCGGACGCTCCACCAACTTCCAGGTGCTGAGCTTCGAGACGGACCTGCGCAACGCCGAAAATGCACAGCTCAATGCACTGATCGCTTATTTGAACGCCCAGACCCAACTCGATCTGACCCTGGGCATGACGCTGGAAAGCTGGGAAATCGCCCTCAATGACTACTGACAAAAAACGCCTGCTGGGTGCTGTCTTGATCGTGCTGCTGGCGGCTGCGGGGATCACCGCGCTGAGCCTGCGCAGCCCGGCCGCCAACACGGCGCCGGTGGGCGAGCAATGGCTGGCGGTGAAACCCGACCCGCTGGTGCACCAGATCGGCCTGGTGGGCAAGATCGAGCCCGACACCACCCTCACCCTCACCGCGCCCTTTGACGGCAATGTGGAGGCCAACCTGGTGGAACAAGGCCAGCGGGTCGAGGCCGGCCAGGTGCTGTTGCGCATGGACCCGGCCACCCTCGAAGTGCAACTGCGCGACGCCCTCTCGGCACAGCTCAAGGCGCGGCGCACCGTGCAGGAAATGCAGGACTGGGACAGCAGCCCCACCGTCAGCCGTGCGCGCCGCAGCCTGCGCACCGTAGAAATGACCGCCGGCAATACCCAGCGCAAACTCACCGAGAGCGAAAACCTGTTCCAGCGCGGCATCATCCCGCGCAATGAGCTGGACGACCTCAAGCAACAGACCCAGCAACAACAACTGGACCTCGCCTCGGCCCGCAGCGAACTGCAGCAGGCGCTGGAGCAAGGCAAAGGCGAGTACCGGCAAATTGCCGATATGGAGCTGACCAACGCCACGGTGAAATACGACGCCCTGCACAAGTTGCTCGAAGGTCGCGAGGTCAAGGCGCCATTCTCCGGCATCGTCGTGCCCGCGCCCGGCAGCAGCACCCCTTCGGCCCAAGGCGGCAGCAACAATGCACCGGTGCAGGCCGGCAGCAGGGTCAGCCAGGGCCAGGTGCTGTTCGGCCTGGCCAATATCGAGCGGCTGAAAATCGTCGCCAAGGTCTCCGAACTGGACATCAACCAGTTGCACCAGGGCCAGGCCGTGGAAGTGATGGGCGATGGTTTTGATGGCGAGCGACTGACCGGCTCGGTCAGCGTGGTCAGCGGCCTGGCGATAGCCGGCGACAGCCAGGGCAGCGCGCAATTTCCTGTGACCCTGTCGATCCCGAAGCTGACGCCGCAGCAGTTGCAGCGGGTGCGGCTGGGGATGAGCGCACGCTTGACCATCGTCACTTACAACAATGCCCAGGCGATCATCGTGCCGGCGCCGGCAATCACCCGTGGCGAGAATGGCATGACAGTGGAGTATCGAGAGGCGATGGATAAGCCGGTAGAGCAGGTGAAGGTGACCACCGGGCAATCGACGCCGCAGGGCGTGGAGGTGTTCGGCCTCAAGCCCGGCTTTGTGAAGACCTCAAGATAAATGCAGAACCCCTGTGGGAGGGGGCTTGCCTCCGATGGCAGTGGGTCAGCCAAAGATGCATTCACTG
>NZ_JBMDIS010000072.1:0-34585 GCF_057808775.1 Pseudomonas sp. FG86
AAGGTGGGCGTTGACGTTGTGAACGCTCAGGGTGTGTCGGCTGTGGTCGAAGAAAGTCAGCATGTTCGCACCTCCCAGGCGACGGACTGGGCCGTGTCTGGAACATCGTCGAAGTGCAGGCTGATACCGTCATCGGCGCTGTAACCGAGGCGCACACCCTGGGTGCGTTGCTGGGCTGCTCGACGCTCCAACAGTTGTTGGCTGAGTACAGGCAGGATCTGTTCGTTGAGCAGGCTGTCGATGTTGCGTGCGCCCGAATCAGGCAGCAGGCAGGCAGCAACCAATGCGTCCTTGAGGGCGTCGTCGATCTGGCAACCCAGGCCGTAGTGGCGTTGCAGGCGTTTGGCGACCTGGGCCAGCTTGATCGCGACGATGCGCTTGAGTGCATCGGCTTGCAGCGGGCGATAGATGAGGGTCTGAAAACGGGCCAGGAGCGCCGGCTGGAAGTGGTCGCGCAGGATCGGCCGCAGGTGTTCGTGCAGCACGCTGTCCGGTGCGTCCGGTTGCTCCTGCAAACAGCTGTGCAGTTGGTCGCTGCCGAGGTTGGAGGTCATGAGAATCACGGTGTTGCGAAAATCGATCTCGCGGCCTTCACCGTCGCGCATAAAGCCGCGATCAAAGACCTGATAAAACAGATTGAGCACGTCGTGATGAGCCTTTTCCACTTCGTCGAGCAGCACGACGCTGTAGGGCCGTTGCCGCACCGCTTCAGTTAAAACACCGCCTTGGCCGTAGCCGACGTAGCCGGGTGGCGAGCCTTTGAGCTGGCTGACGGTGTGGGCTTCCTGGTACTCGGAAAAGTTGAGGGTGATCAGCGATTTTTCGCCACCGAACAGGCTGTTGGCCAGGGCCAGGGCTGTTTCGGTCTTGCCTACGCCACTGGTACCAACCAGCAGGAACACACCCAGTGGCGCCTTGTCATCGGTGAGCCCGGTTTTGGCCGCACGCAGGCGTTGCGCCATGGCATTGAGCGCCGACTCTTGGCCGATAACACGCTCTGCCAATTGCCGCTCCAGTATCAACAGGTTGGCCTGCTCGTCCTTGAGCAGACTGCCCAGCGGCACACCGGTCCAGTCGGCGATCACTTCCGCCACGCTGCGCGCGTCGACATCCAGCGACAGCAGCGGTTGGTTGCCTTGGATGTCGCGCAACTGCCGCTGCAGTTGCGCACAGGTCTCGCGCTGCGGTGGCTGCGCCTGACGCGCATCAATCAGTTGTTGAGTGAGGTCAAGTTCCTGTCGGTATTGCTGTTCCAGAACGAGGTACTGGCGTTGCAAGTCGGCGTGTTGGGCAGCTATCACCTTCAGGCGCTCATCGGCCTCCCGGCCGCCCAGTCGCTGATCCTGTTCCAGCGCTTGGCCCTCCAGCTCCAGGGCCACTTGCCGGGCGCTCAGGCGGGTCAGTACCTGCGGCTCACAGTCCAGGCTCATACGCACACGGGCACTGGCGGTGTCCAGCAGGTCGACTGCTTTGTCGGGCAGTTGCCGGCCGGTCAGGTAGCGTCGCGACAGGCTGACCGCAGCCTGCACCGCCGCATCCTGAATATGCACGCCGTGATGGATGGCGTAGCGCGCCTGGAGGCCTCGCAGCATCAGGCACGCATTAGCGTCATCCGGCTCATCCACCTTGACCCTTTGGAAGCGCCGTTCCAAGGCCGCATCGCGCTCGAAATACTGTTTGTATTCGCTCCAGGTGGTCGCGCCGATGGTGCGCAATTCACCACGGGCCAGGGCCGGCTTGAGCAGGTTGGCCGCATCGGCGCCCCCCGCCTGGTTGCCGGCACCGATCAGGGTATGGGCTTCATCGATAAACAACAGTACCGGCTTTTCAGACTGCTGCACGGCGTCGATCACGTTTTTCAGGCGTTGTTCGAATTCGCCCTTGACCCCTGCCCCGGCTTGTAACAAGCCCAGGTCCAGGGTGCGCACACAAACCGATTTGAGGCTGTCCGGCACCTTGCCTTGGGCAATGCTCAAGGCCAGGCCTTCAACCAGTGCCGTTTTGCCGACCCCAGGTTCGCCCACCAGCATCGGATTGTTCTTGCGCCGGCGGCTGAGGATGTCGATGACCTGACGGATTTCGTCGTCGCGGCCAAATACCGGGTCGATCTTCCCTTGCGCCGCCTGGGCGGTGAGGTCATGGGTGAATCTGTCCAACACGGCCTGCAACGCATCATCCTGGCTGACTCGGGGCGGGAACATGGCGAGTTCACTGGAAGGCGCAGCGGTGTTGCCCGATGGGGCAGACGCTTGCAGCCCTGGACGCTCCTCGGACGTTTGATCCAACAGTGCCGCGAGACGCTGCAACTGGATCTGACTGAGACTGAGCAACGGCCACGCGGCTTCACACGCCAGCAGGCCAGGTGTTTCCATCAACGCACTCAGCAGATGTACCGAGCGCAGGCTGTCGTTGTTGTCGTCCAGCGAGGCAAGCACCCAGGCATTTTTGATCAGTTGCTGCAACGGCTCCGACAACTGCGGCTTGCTTTGCACACTGCGTGGCAACTGATCGATGTGCTCCAGCAACCCGTACCACAGCGTCTCCAGATTCCACTCGTAACGACGGGCGATCACGGTCAGGTCACCGTCCCCCTGCCCCAACAACTTGAGCAGCCAGTGCTCAATGGTGATCTGCGCATGTGCACGGCTCTGGCACAGCGAAGCCGCTGCACTTAATGCCTGGGCGCAGTAGGGATTGAGACGGCGAAGCAAGCGGGTGGAATTCGGTGCCATACGGTTGCGTCCTTGTTTGGAGTGCCAGGTGATTGGGTTTTCAACTCGATGTGATTGGCTGAACGCCCGCGAACGGACGCTCAACCCGACACACCGGGAGCCAGCAGGCGAAATCCCACCTGCTGCTCCATGCGTATCAAGCGCTTTGGCGTTCATTCCAGGAGTCGGAGTGGATGATGTTGCCGTCCTTGTAGGTCCAGGTGACCTTCTCGTAGCGCAACTCAATCTGTTCGAGGTGGTTGTGCTTCTCTTTGCTCGGGTCTTTGACGTCGTGCATTTTCGGCGCAACCTTCACTACCTTGACGTTTTCCAGCTTGGTGACGAAGTACTCGACTTCTTGCCCGGCATCGTCGATGCGGTACCACTTGAACTCGGCACTCTTGAGGGTTTGCCCAGTGGTCACCGCCTTGTATAGGTAAGGGCTGGACGCATCGATTTCCTTGGAAAACAGAAACGGGGTGTGTACCCGCGCACCGGTCAGCTTTCCGGTGTTGTTGTCGGTGGGGATGTACAAACTGTGGTCCTGGGCGACCACCTCGATACTGCCCACACGCTTATCGACATTCACCGAACCTTTAATTTCGGCACCACCATCGTCCTGTAGCCAGAGGTAAACGGGAATTGCCATGTGAAGCTCCTTTTCTCGGAATTTAAACGTCGCGGGATGCGACAGGGGGTTGTCTGTCCGGCCCTGGGGTGGCGAGCTCGCAGGCCCCCGCCTCCGGTACCAGACGGATATCGACGCGGCGATTGGCGGCACGCCCGGCCTCGGTGTCATTACTCGCAATCGGATGAGTGGCGCCGAAGCCCTGCACCGCAAAGCAGCTGGCGGGAATGCCTCCCATGTGCTGCATCCAGGCATGCACGGCTGCCGCACGCGCGTGGGAGAGTCGCAGGTTTTTTTCGCTATCTCCGGTGGCATCGGTATGCCCCGCGATAACGATCAGCCAGCCTGGCTGTGCCTTGATGTCGACCAGCGCTTTAATCAGGATTTGGGTCGAACCGGGTTTGAGCTGGGCACTGCCGGGCGCGAACAGCGACAGGCTATCGAGCCGTACTGCGCTGGCGACCGGCTCGGGCGTGGCTTTCGGTGGCGGCTCACTGTGAGCGGCCAGCACGGCATGGAGCGGAGCCCGCAGGCGTTCGCCGCGATACAGGCCCAAGCCAAATGCCAAGGGCGCGCCGTGTCGGTAGTTAGCGTCCAGATGCTGGGCGTGCTGACGGAGCACGGTCACGGCGTTTTCACGCCAAAGAAATTCACGTTGATTACGCTGGGTCGGCTGGGGGATAGCCGAATAGCGCCGCAGGTCGTCACTGACCTGGCGCGCCAGCAGGGTGTTCTGCCACGCCGAACTGGCCAGAGCGATGACGCCTGCGACGGTGAACAACCACAGCGCAACGACGCCTGCGCGTTGGAGTGGGGTACGCTGAGGGCCGAGTGCAAGCAGGTTGAGCAAAGGGTCAGGGAATGGCAGCAACGCATCCGACGCTACCTGACCGTTAGCAACCAACGCCACTTTGCTGCGTAACCATTGCTGCCACACGTTCCCCAAGACCGCCTGTGGCAGCGACGCCACCCGCTTGATTGCACAGGTCGTTGCCAAGGGATTGCGCGTGTTACGAATGACCAGGTGCGGCAGCACCGCTTCATGCAACCAGGCCACAACACTGCTCAGCTGTATGCTCGCCTGCATCCGCGCAGCCTGTAGCGACAAGTCAGCGGTCTGCCGCTGCCATTCATCCAAGCTGACACATGCACCCGCGTCACGCACACGAGCCTCGGCGTGGCCGTTGCCCCAACAGAACCATGGTTCGTCGCCCTGCAAGGTTTGCAGGTAACTCACCAGTAGCAGTGGCAGTGCAATACCGTGCTTGCGAGCCACGGCAAGCTGATGGCTGAAGGCGCGCACCTGACCCGCGAGTACTGCACCGTCGCTGTGTGCGCCTGGGTTCACGATGAACATCACGCCCAGTTGCCCGGCCCAACCCGGCCGCAGTGCCAAGAGCCCCTCGGTGACGGTCGGCAGCTGCTCCACGGTCGGTACACGCACATAGCAACCCGACGCCGTCACACGCAGGGCCAATTGCTCGGCCGGAATCTCACCGAACAGGCCTTCCAGGCTGTTTCCGCAGACCAGCACCACCGGGTGACGAAACGACATCGCAGGCAACGCCATGTTATCGGCCAACCTGACCGACCCAAGCAGGCACTCGGCTCGGCGACTCAGCACCACCCAGGCCCATGCAACACAACACACCACGACCAACATCCCGAGGGCACGCACCCACAACGTGAGCGGAATGATGATCAGCAAACCGAGGACGAGTATGCCCGCCCACAGGTAAAGGATTCGATGCAGGTTGAAGGTCATCTACCCCTTACCCCTGATCAGGCATGAGCGAGGCAATTGCGTCGCTCAACAGGTGATCCAATCCCCACCCTGTAGCCGCGAGCAACAGGCCCATCGCCAGAACATGGATCAGCGGTGAGCGCAGCCACGACAGGCCCGCAACTCGCTCGCCGCCCGCCTGCGTAACGAGGCCATGACTGATCTTGAGTGGGGTTATCCGCGCGCCAAGGGCGACCAGTAATTGCTCACGTTCAGGATCGCCCAGATCGCGGTAGCGCCCGCGAAAGCCCAACATCAATATCCGTTGAAATGCCGTCAGCACATGCCGATCAGGCGAGGCCCCGCGCAGCACTTCGCGGATGTCTTCATACAGAAACTCACCCGCCTGATGACGGTTGAAAAACTTGGCCTGCAACGGTTCGCGGGCCCAGGACGCCCGCGCGTCATCACTGGCAAAGGTCAGCACAGTCTCGTCGAGCAACGCACATTGCGCGTGGCTGATGTGATCTATGCTGCGTTGATCCAAGCCCGCCAGCTTGAGCTGTTGGCGCACCTGTTCCACCTGCCCGGTGCAAAGCTGCTCCAGCTCCCGGCTGTTCTGTACAGAGGCGCCCTGGCGCAACTCAACCACCAACAGATAGGTGTCCTGTAACAGTGCATCGATATCCACCGCTACCGCGTTTTGTTCTTGGGAAGACGTCAATTTCATGAGCGCAGCACCGCAAACAGTTCGAGCTTGACGTCGGCCAACGTGCTTGGAACGTAGAAAGCGCACACGCCTTCGTCCAGCATTGCCCGCCCGTTGGAATGCTCGAGGTCAAGCGCGAAGTATTGATTTTCAAGACGCAATGGAATCGCCGCCGGCACATGGCTAAGCGACTGCAAAGGCACCCCATCGAGTGCCGCATTGACCAGGTGGTTGACAGCGTCGGGCGTACCGACCTTGCACAAGCGCGGGAACTGGTCCTGCAACTGCGCCGCCGGTAGCCGGCAACGCACCGACAGATAGAAGTCGGCACCATGACGTTCACGCAGGCGAGGGTCATTCAACGTAACCTGCCAACGATTGGCCCCCTGCTCCTGCAGCAGCAAAGCAATGACCCGCGACGGCAGACTGGCCTCCAGCAAAAGGGCAATGCTGTGCATCAGCGGCGGGAACACCGTCTCCAAATGCGCGTGCCGATAAACTGGAATTTCGTCGATGTCGTGTTCCAATGAAAATGTCAGCAGGCCGCCGGCCAGCTTGATCAGCGCTTGATAGACATGCTCGGGATGCCGTGCGGGAAACGCCCGAAGATCCGCCAGTACCGGCTGATAGGTGTTCAAGGCGTTAAGCAGCCAGAACAGCGAGACATCGGCCACGGCAAAGTCGGCCATGCGCTGATTGCTTTCCCGTCGCATCCCCATCAGCCGTTGCCGCTTGGCGGCTAATTGCGTCAACAGGTTGTCCAGTTGATTCAACAGCCCAGGGTGCGCGGCGAAGCTGAGCAATGGCGGCACGTAGTCGGGATCAAGGCTCCAGGCACCCTTCCCATCTCGCACCAGACGTGCGACCGGACACGTTATGTAATCTGCGTTATCGTCACTGTGCAGGCGCAGGCTCAGCGCATGTTCCAGCACGCCAACCGACTGCGCCTCGTCTGCATAAAGATCCTGTACCTGGCGCCAGTCCTGACGATAGCGGGTTGGCCGATCGACGCTGCCGCCTTCAAACAAGCAATTGTTGCCGTTGGCCTGTTCCAGCGGCAGGGCCAACTGCAAGGTCACTTGCTGAACATCATCGGTCAGCAGCCGCGCCAGCTCCAAGGCTGGAGGAAGCCGATCCATGTGTTCGGTGTCGACCCATGTACCATCGGGCATTCGCACACACAATTGAGTGGCCTTGAGCTTGCCCAGTCGCAAGGCATCCAGGTCAAACTCCGCAGCCTGGACACCCCAAGGGTGTACCCAGGTCAATAGCGCGAGCTGGTCGTTGGCCCACGCCTCATAGCGCGCCTGCTGCTGAAATTGCTGTGGCGACAGCAATGCTCCGGCGGCCCATAAAGGGCGATCGATCTTCATGGCATCGTTTCCCTACGATTGAATCAGGCTTTGGCCTTGGGCATCTGCGAAACCAGCGACAGGTTCACGTCCATGCCCTCGACCTGGAAGTGCGGCACGGCGTACAACTTGACGCGGAAGAAACCCGGATTGTCCTCAATGTCTTCTACCGTCACCTTGGCATCGCGCAACGGGTGCGAGGCCTGTAAGTCATCGCCAGGGTCAGTCATCTCGGTGACTAGCCCGCCAATCCATTTGTTCAGCTCAAGTTCCAGCAAACGACGGTCCTTGGTGGTGCCGATGTTTTCGCGCTGGATCAGCTTCAGATAATGGGCGATGCGTGAGAGCAGAAAGATGTAAGGCAAGCGCGCGTTGATTCGACTGTTGGCGGTGGCATCGGCCGTGTCATACAGCGCCGGTTTCTGCGCGGAGTTGGCCGAGAAGAAGCACGCATAGTCGCGATTCTTGTAGTACGAAAGCGGAATGAAACCGAGGTTGGCGAATTCGAACTCACGGGTTTCCGGAATCATCACTTCGGAAGGGATCTTGACCTGATTGCCGGTGCCCAGATCGTACAAGTGGATGGGTAGCTCAGTGACAGCCCCCCCCGATTGCGGCCCACGGATCTGCACGCACCAACCATTGGCAATGAAGCTTTTGACCATGTTGGCCGCAAACGCAAACGAGGCATTGGTCCACAGGTACTTGCTGTGATCCGGTCCTTTGACGCTTTCGATGTAGTTGAAATTGCGTACCGGAAGGGTGTCGGGTCCATAAGGCAAGCGCCCAAGGACACGTGGCATGGTCAGACCGATGTAACGTGCATCGTCACTGTCGCGGAACGCCTTCCACTTGATGTATTCGGCACGGTCAAAGTAGTTGCCAATGTCTTTGATCGCGGCCACCTCCTCCATGGACTCTTTGCCGAAGAAAGTCGGGCCGACAGCGCCCACAAACGGCATATGTGCGGCGGCGGAGACTTTCGAAATGTTGCGCAGCAGGGCGATATCCTGAGGGCTTCGGTCGAACTCATAGTTGGAGATAGCTGCCGCAATCGGCTCACCGCCCGGGGTGTCGTACTCCTGAGTGTAAGTGTGCAGGTACAAGCCACTCTGGGCGATCTCCGGTGCGTCCTCAAAATCCTGCACCAGGTGATCCTTGCTGATATCCAACAGTTCGATGCGCACGTTTTGACGGAAATCCGTCTGATCAATCAGCGACTTCACACCGCGCCAGGTCGACTCGACGCACTGGAAGTCTGGATGGTGCATGACGGCGTCGAGTTGACTGCTGATCTGCCTATCCAGTGATGCAATGTGTTCGTCCAGCAGGACTTTATCCAGGCGCTCAATTTTCTGCGGCGATTGTTTAAGCAACTTTAAAAAAACACTGACGGCTGCTGTCACCCGCTCATCGGCCGACACCTCAGATAGCGCCTCAACATTCTGAAAAACCTCGATACCGCCTAACTTGGCAACCGGATTCAGATTAATCTTGTTAAACAGCACACCATAAATACCCTTGCACTCTTCAGATAACACGGTGGTACCGCGCGATTGCTCGCTGGAATTCTCTACGGCCATAACGGAACTTCCCTTTAATAATCGAGTTAAATTAACGTGCGTCAGGTGCCAAGGCGGCTAACTCAGCTCGAAGTTCATCACTCAGGGCGTCATCTTTCAGAATGCGCTCTAACTCATGGCGGAAGGTCACGTTATCCAGCAGGTTCGATTTGAGGTCGCGCAACAGGTTGCGCATGGCCAACAGCGCACGCAGTTGCGGAATCTGCCGCGCTACTTGTTCGGGTTCAAAGTCCTTCATGCGCCGAAAGCTGAGCTCGACAGGCGTGTCAGACGCATCGTCGCTCAAGGTATTGCAGACTGCGAGCTTCAGGCCAGGCGAGAAGTCAGCCAAGACACTATCAAAGTTGTTTTTATTGATATTGACCTTGCCTCGTTCCGACAACGGACGCTGCTCTTTGCCGTTGCTGTAGTCGCCCATCACCATCAGTTTCAAAGGCAATTCGACTTTTTTCTGCGCACCGCCGGTATGCAGATCGAGTTTGATGTTAACCCTGGCTTTGGGCACTTCGTTTTGGAAACTGCTTAAAGTCATAACTCCATCCATCGTCTTGCCAACAGCACTTAAGCCGTCAGAGAAAAGTAAGACAGGAACCTAGACCTACATAGACTCCTTTCTGGAGAAGCCAAAGCGCTACGCGGCATGTGGCGATCTCTTCCTAATTAGAATGAAGTATCGCCAGTAATATTTACCATCCCCCAAATCACGACCGAGAGCTTTCCGCGACACTTTGGGGATATTTCCCACAAATTGCCCAGATTACAGTGCTTGCAATCCATATTTAATGTTTAAATTTCACGGTGCGATTTTACTGTCAGACACGTCTAAAAAATCACGTAGGAGTCTGATAAAAACAAGATGGGAAGTTTGAGAACGTCAAGTACGCACAAGAATGCTCTTACACTTATAGTCGTTAAGTTTATAAGTGAAACGCGATCAGGGAGGAATAGATAAACCGGCCAGCCAGCGGCAGGATATCCTCCCGCCACGGCCCCGTTACATCGTAAAACTTGAAGTTTGGCGACACCCAATCACGCTTCTCGCGCCTTCACCTTCAAATGCCGCGCATACCAGGGCCGCTTCGGCACGCGCTTGAACAACCCCTTCAACATCTCGTCCTCGGCACCGAAGGTAATGCGCAACGCCAGCTTCATGGTCTCCGGGTCCATCTCCATCGAGCGTCCCATCTGCAGCCCCGGCGTGGTGCTGCAGCCATGGGTGTCCGGCCCCAGCCAGGGGTCGCCGACCTCGACCCAACGCCCCGCTGCGAACCATGCCACGCCGTTGACTTCAAGCCGGCTGACCTCACCGGGATGGAAGCGCTCATGGGCGCGAAACCAGTCTTCGACGCGGTCGTCGATCCAGCCGTGGAAGTGCCAGAACACCGGGTTCACATGGGAGGAAAACGGATCGCCAAGGAAGTCGTTTTCCGCCGCATACCAGCGTGCAGCAAAGTCCGCGGGGTCACGGGCGAACGGTACCGGGGCGCCGTTGGAGGGGTCGCGGGGCACGGAGGCCCAGCGCATGTGCAGCCAGTCGTGCAGCCCCAGTTCCATCTCGGAGCCGAGTTGGCCCAGGGTCAGTTTGGCCAGGTAGCGTGGGTCGCGGTACTGGGATTCCCACACCTGGAAGTTGCTGTGGTAGGTCTCGGCGGCCTTGATATCGCTGACCCATTGGGTGTAGTCGCCGTCGTCCGGTGCCAGCCAGGTGGGGGGCAAGGCAAAGCCGTCGTGGTTGTCGAAGTAACGCACGAAGCCCAGGCGATCGCGCTCCAGGGGCGGTTGCGGTTCGGGGAATTGCGCCCATGAGGGCAGGTGTTGCATCGAGCGCGCGGTACCGAGCATGTGGCGGTGCATGAAGAAGAAGTCGATGCCCGAGCCGTTGCGGTCCTTGAGGGTGCCGCGGGCGTCGCGCTCCTTGCCGCGCGGGCCGGGTTGCCAGCCGATGCCGCGCAGCGCGTCGCGTTTTTCTTCGGAGAGTTTGTGCCATTGGTCACGGGTGGCGTGCCACAGCTGGTGGAACAGCCGGTGCTCCGGTGAAACCAGCCAGGCCAGCAGGGCCGGGTTGAGGCCGATGCGTTCGCGGGCTTCGGGAAACACCTGTTTGTGCGCGACGAAGCGGTTGTCGCGTTCAACCAGCGCGAGGGGTCGGTCCAGGTCGAGGATGTGCCCGCTGAGGGTGCTGCTGCCGGCATTGGCGAAGTTGGCCCAGACTTCGTCCAGGGTCATCTTGAATTCATAGGCCGGTGTGCCGTCGGCGGTGTCGCGGTCGATCAGGCGCCAATAGAGCACGGCGCCCTCGCCCGTGAGCAAATCACCGAGGACGCGATAGCGCGGTTCAGCGTCGGCACGCAGGTTTGCAGCCGTGTCGAGATAGCCGCGCAGGCCACGGCCGCGTGGGGCGATATCCAGCAGCAATTCCAGCCCCTGCAACGGCAGGCCCTTGAGGCCAGCATCGCGGCCTTCCAGGCGCAGGCTCCACACGCCGCGCAGCGTGTTCGCCAGGTGTTGGCCGGCAGTGTCGGCCAGGTCTACGGTGGCTTCGCCGGGCGTGATGGGAAATTCTTCGCGCGTCAACTCGCGATGGGCATAAAAGGCCGCCGGCACGGCTGCGCCGGTCAGCGCCAGGCCTGCGATGAACCCACGTCGAGAGATGGTCATTGTCTACCTTAGGAAACGCCTTTATCAGAGCTAGAACGTTTGCTCACGGGGGAAATTTAGCTTGCCGCCCGCGACGCCTAAATTTGCGCGCTCATGGCTCGTTCTTCCCAGATAGCAAAGGCCTCAACTGACTGAGACGGCAATGACAAAACCACGTTCGAAAAAGGCGCTGTATATCGGCCTGCCGCTGGCATTGGCCATCGGTGCCGGCGCCGGCTTCCTGGCCTGGGATCACTGGTTCAGGGGCAATGCCGGTTACCCGTTGGCGGTGATCAAGCAGGCCAACGACCTGCAGGATCGCTTGCTGTCGTTCGACAGCCATATCACCGTGCCGCTGGATTTCGGCACGGCCGGCAACGAAGCCGACAAGGATGGCAGCGGCCAGTTCGACCTGGCCAAGGCGGCGCGGGGTCGGTTGTCCGGCGCGGCGCTGACGATTTTCGGCTGGCCGGAAATCTGGAACGGCGCCAATGCACCGCACAAACCCACCGAGGGGTTTGTCGAAGAGGCCCGCCACGAGCAGGAAGTGCGCTACAAGATCATCTCCGGCATGGTGCGCGACTTTCCCAATCAGGTCGGCATCGCCTACACCCCGGACGACTTCCGGCGCCTGCATGGCGAGGGCAAGTTCGCGATCTTTATCAGCATGCTCAATGCCTACCCGCTGGGTAATGACCTGAACCAGCTGGACTTATGGGCTGCGCGCGGCATGCGCATGTTTGGCTTCAGCTATATCGGCAATAACGCCTGGTCCGATTCGTCGCGGCCGCTGCCGTTTTTCAATGATTCCACCGATGCCCTCGAAGGCCTGTCGGACATCGGCAAGCAAGCGGTACAGCGCCTCAACGATTTGGGGGTGATCATCGATGTGTCGCAGATGTCGACCCAGGCTCTGGAGCAGGTGGCACAACTGAGCCGCACGCCAATGGTCGCCTCGCACTCGGCGCCGCGGGCGTCAGTGGATATCCCGCGCAACCTCAGCGACAAGGAACTGCAACTGATCAAGAACAGCGGCGGCGTGGTGCAGGTGGTGGGCTTCCCCGCCTATTTGCGCCCGCTGAGCCAGCCAACCCAGGACAAGCTCAACGCCCTGCGCGCTCGTTTCGACCTGCCGCCATTGCCCAACCTGGCCATGGCCCTGATGCCAGGTGACGCGATCATTGCGGCATGGCCCGAGCAGAAGTTCGGCCAGTACGCCCAGGGCCTGTACGGCATCCTGGAGGAAGAACCCAAGGCCACGCTCAAGGATTGGGGCGACGCCATTGACTACACCGTGCGCAAGATCGGTATCGATCACGTCGGCATCGCCTCGGACTTCAACGACGGCGGCGGCCTGCAGGGCTGGGAGAACGTCGGCGATGTGCGCAACGTCACTGCCGAACTGATCCAGCGCGGCTACTCCGAAGCCGATATCGCCAAGCTGTGGGGAGGCAACTTCCTGCGGGTGTGGGACCAGGTCCA
The DNA here is from genome assembly GCF_057808775.1 of Pseudomonas sp. FG86. Lineage (NCBI taxonomy): Bacteria > Pseudomonadati > Pseudomonadota > Gammaproteobacteria > Pseudomonadales > Pseudomonadaceae > Pseudomonas > Pseudomonas sp. FG86. Next base: position 12,826 of record NZ_JBMDIS010000072.1, read on the forward strand.
AAAAGCCGCCAAACCCTTGGCCAACCGCTAACCACCGGTGAAGTAAGTCCATGACCGACCGCCGTACGTTTCTCAAACAGGCCGGGGTAATCGCCGCCAGCCTGCCGCTGGGCGCTGCCATCCTGCCCCAGGCATCGGCCGCCAGCGCGCCGGACAGCCCATGGGCGGACCTCAAGCAACTGTTCGACCAGGATCCGAGCTACCTGCACTTCTCCAACTTCCTGGTGGCGTCACACCCCAGGCCGGTGCGTGAGGCCATCGAACGCTACCGCCGACAGATCGACCGCAACCCTGGCCTGGCGATGGACTGGGGACGTGAAGAAGCCTGGAAACGCGAAGGCCAGGTGCGCGAGTGGGCCGGCCGTTACTTGAAGGCCAGCCCGCCCCAGATCGCCCTCACCGGCAGTACGTCCGAAGGGCTGGCGATGATCTATGGCGGGATCAAGGTGCGGCCCGATCAGGAGATCCTCACCACGGTTCACGAGCATTACGCCACGCAGAACTGCCTGGATTTTCGTGTCGCCAAGCAAGGCACCCAGGTGCGCCGCATCCGCCTGTTTGAACAGGCCAGCCAGGTCTCCATCGACGAGGTGCTGGGCAATATCCAGCACTCGATCCGCCCCAACACCCGCGTACTCGGCATGACCTGGGTGCAGTCCGGCAGCGGCGTGAAGCTGCCCATCGGCGAAATCGGCCAACTGGTCGCAGAACATAATCGCAACCGTGACGATCAGGACCGCATCCTGTATGTGGTCGACGGCGTGCACGGTTTCGGCGTGGAAAACCTCGACTTCCCGGATATGCACTGCGACTTCTTTATCGCCGGCACCCACAAATGGATGTTCGGTCCCCGTGGCACCGGGCTCGTCTGCGCCCGCGACCCGGTGAATAAATACGTCACGCCGATGGTGCCCACGTTCTCCGAAGACAAGGACTTCGCCACGATCATGACGCCCGGCGGCTATCACGCCTTCGAGCATCGCTGGGCGGCGGACGAAGCGTTCAAGCTGCATTTGCAACTGGGCAAGGCGCAGGTACAGACGCACATCCATGCCCTCAACACCGAACTGAAAACTCAGCTGCTGGCCCTCCCTCAGGTCGAACTGGTCACGCCTCGCAGCCCCGGCTTGTCGGCCGGTTTCACCTTTTTTCGGGTCAAGGGCCAGGACAGCGACGCCGTAGCGGATTACATGATGAACAACCGCGTGGTGATCGATGCGGTGGACCGCGATGTCGGGCCGGTGATCCGCACCGCCCCCGGCTTGCTCAATAACCTCGATGAGATCCAACGCTTCATAAGCCTGCTGAGCCAGCGAGTGTGACGGTGATTTTTCCCTTTGAACGAGAGGCTCCCATGACTCCATTGCGACTCACCCCTTTGACCGCCTTGACGCTGACGGCCCTGTGCACGGCATGGCTGCCCAACCTGGCCCAGGCAGCTACGCCGCAACCCGGAAAAGTGTTCAAGGACTGCAAGGACTGCCCGGAAATGGTGGTATTGCCGGCCGGCACCTTCACCATGGGCACCCCGGCAGATGAAGTCGGCCGCGAGCCGGACGAAGGCCCACTGCATGACGTGACCTTCGCCAAGCCCTTCGCCATGAGCCGCTTCCAGATCACCGCCGGCGAGTGGGACAGCTACGTGCGCCAGACCGGGGTGAAGATCGCCGACGGCGACACCCGCCCCGGCCGCGAATGCATCGCCAGCAAGCCACGCTATCCTCAGGGCCCGCGCCAACCGGCGGTGTGCATGGACATGGACGACATCAAACACTACGTGGCCTGGCTGTCGAAAAAGACCGGGCAGCAGTACCACATGGTCAGCGAGTCCCAGCGTGAATATGCCGCGCGCGCAGGCTCGACCGGGCCATTCCCCTTCCCGTTCGACGAGGGCAAGGGCTACAGCATCGCCCAGCACGCCAACACCTACGGCCCGGCGGATGGGTACAGCTATTCGTCGCCGGTGGGCAGCTACCCGCCGAATGCGTTTGGCATGTATGACATGCACGGGAACGTCTATGAGCGGGTGGCCGACTGTTACCACGCGGATTACATCGGCGCGCCCACCGATGGCAGTGCCTGGGTCGAGCCCACGTGCGAGCTGTACCAGATTCGTGGCAATGACTGGGGTGAAGCGCCGGTGTTCTCGCGCTCGGGCAATCGCAACAACATCTACCCGCAGACCCGCGGGGATTGGATCGGCTTCCGCGTCGTGCGCGATCTCTAAGCCCAGCCCCTATCCTGTAGGAGCGAGCTTGCTCGCGAAGAACTCATTGGCACCGCGCTGATCCTGAATACACGCGTTATCGTTGACGTTTTTCGCGAGCAAGCTCGCTCCTACAGGGGATCGCGGCGCTTCAGCCTTTGAGCGCCAGCAACTCCAAACCTTCATGCAACGCCGGGAACAGGCTGTTGTTGAAGTTGTTCCAACGCAGTTCAAGGATGGTGTCGTCCGGCGAGATCTCGGTCTTGAGTACGTCGTGGAACACTTCGCCGGAATCGATGCCATTGTCCACGTAGTGGAACGAGGCGCCGGTCAGGTACAGCGGCTCGCACGGTGTGGTCGCCCTGGTCGCCCAATCCACCACCGCTTGCCCCCGCGCTCCGTACAGCGCATTCCAGGTGGCATAGGCACCACGGCGCTCGTACGGCGACTCGATACGGGTAATGCCCGGGTGGATATTCATGATCCGACGCGCGAACGGTGCACCTGGGCGCACCAGTTCATCGAGAATCACCAGCAAACCATCCAGCACCACGATGTCGGCCTTCAATTCGACCAGCGTGTCATACAGGCGACGTTCGAAATCCTGCTTGCCGGCGATATGCTCGGCACTGCCCCGTGGCAGGCGGCGATAGGTGGACGGCACGCTCAGCAGCAGGTCGTTGACCAGGCGCCCCTGCACCCGCAAGTCCGCGGGGTACAGCCATGGGCGCCCAGGCGTGCAGGCAAAGCCATAGTCGGCGACCAGTTGCTGGTCCCGTGGGTTCTGCTCGTCATCGTCATACACCACGCCCACCAGGTGGTAGGCCTCGCCCAGCGGCGTGTCGTTCAGCGACCCCACCAGAAACTCCAGTACCGACTTCATGTAGCGCTCATGGTCCTTGTAGGCCACCGGCTGCCCGGCCTTGTCGGCGGCAGCATTTCTCAGGGACCAGACATACACCAGATTCTTCTTCGTCATTGTTTCGCTCTCGCTGAAGGGACCACGCCCCGCGTCGTTACGCGTGCGCCTACAGAACAAGAACGAGCCAGCCGCCCGGCAATTTATCCGTCACTGCCGCCGCCGGGCATACCGAGCTAAATACTCGCGCCGACGCTTCGTTTGTCATGGGTAAGGGTCTGTGTGCCCAGCCCCCTCTTTTTCACTCTCCGGGATGTACTTATGACCGACCCCAAGCGCGGCGCCTTCAGCGGTTTGCTCGCATTGCTCAGGCCCTTTCGCACCCTCGTGACGGTCTCCGTTGCCCTGGGCATGGCGGGTGGCCTGGCCATCACCTTGCTGCTGGCGACTATCAATAATGCCCTGCACGCCTCCACCGGCATGACCCAGGGCGTGATCCTGGCCTTTGCCGCGCTGTGCCTGCTGGCCCTGACCAGTTCGATCGTGTCGGACATCGGCACCAACTATGTCGGTCAACGCATCATTGCCGCGCTGCGCAAGGACCTTGGCGAAAAAGTCCTGTCGGCGCCTATCGAGCAGATTGAACAGTATCGCTCCCACCGCCTGATCCCGGTGCTGACCCACGACGTCGACACCATCAGCGACTTTTCCTTCGCCTTTACACCCCTGGCGATCGCCACCACCGTCACCCTCGGTTGCCTGGGCTACCTGGCGTACCTGTCGGTGCCGATGTTCCTGATGATGATCGTGGCCATCGTCATCGGCAGCAGCGTGCAGTTCATTGCCGGCCACAAGGGCATTCGTGGCTTTGACGAAGCCCGCGACCTGGAAGACGAGTTGCAGCGCTACTACTCGGCGATCGCGTCAGGCGCCAAGGAGCTGCGTATCCACCGCCCCCGACGCTTTCGCATGAACACCCACCGCATCCAGGAAACCGCCGACCGCATCAGCGATATCCAGGTGCGCTCGGTGAATATCTACATCGTGGCCAAGACCTTTGGCTCGATGCTGTTCTTCGTGGTGATCGGCCTGGCCCTGGCGATGCAGGCCTACAACCCCAACCCCGACCCCGCGGTGATCACCGGTTTCGTGCTGGTGCTGCTCTACATGAAAGGCCCGCTGGAGCACGTAGTGGGTTACCTGCCGATTATCGGCAAGGCGCGGATTGCCTTTGCGCGTATCACCGAACTGTCCGAACGCTTCTCGTCGCCGGAACCGCACCTGCTGATGGATGGCAGCGAGGCGCCGACACCGGTGGTGCACAGCCTGGAATTGCGCGGCGTCAGCTACAGCCCGCCGGCGGTGGAAGGCAGCCAGCCATTCCACCTGGGGCCGATCAACCTGAGCATCAAGCAGGGCGATATCGTGTTTATCGTCGGTGAAAACGGTTGCGGCAAGACCACGTTGATCAAGCTGTTGCTGGGCCTGTATCAGCCCCACGCCGGGGAAATCCGCCTCAATGGCGAGACCGTCACCGACCCGCTGCGCGATGACTATCGCCAATTGTTCACGACGGTGTTCGCCGACTATTACCTGTTCGATGACCTCGTCCAGGGCAGCGCCACCCAGTCGCTGGACAGCGCCACCCGGTACCTGGAGCGCCTGGAAATCGCGCACAAGGTCAGCGTCAAGGACGGCGTATTCAGCACCACCGACCTGTCCACCGGCCAGCGCAAGCGCCTGGCGCTGGTCAACGCCTGGCTCGAAGAACGCCCCGTGCTGGTGTTCGACGAATGGGCCGCCGACCAGGACCCGGCCTTCCGACGCATCTTCTACACCGAGCTGCTGCCGGACCTCAAACGCCTGGGCAAAACCATCATTGTGATCAGCCACGACGACCGTTACTTCGATATCGCCGACCAGTTGGTGCGCCTGCGCGCGGGCCAGGTGGTGCATGAAATGGCACCGGCGTGAAATTTTTTTCCGGTTTCTCCAGTTAGGAACGTCTCACTAGTGGTAATGAGAACCAGACTCAATAAATACTTATAAACTGCCCACCTCACACACAGAAGAGAAAGCATTCATGTCAGTACGACTCGGTCTGAGCCCCCTGAGCAAAGCGCTATCCATGCGACGGGCCCTGAACTTCAACCTTACGCCTTGCGCGCTCGCGATTGCGGTATCGCTGCCCATCGCCGGGTATGTACAGGCCCAGGAGCTCGAGATCGATATTCCTGCACAGCCGTTGGGGACGGCGTTGCAGGAATTTGGCCGCCAGACCAATCTGCAAGTGCTGTACAGCCCGACCGATGTGCAAGGCAAGAACAGCACTGCGGTCAAGGGCAAGCAGGAACCCGACAAGGCGATCGCCTCGCTGCTCGACGGCACGGGTGTCCATTACAGCCTGCAAGGCAACGCCGTGACCATCAGTGCAGCCGCGACTTCGGGGCTGGAACTGGGGGCTACGCAAGTCACCGCTAACCAGTTGGGCACCGTGACGGAAGGCACCGGTTCGTATACCCCTGGCACTATCGCCACGGCGACGCGCATGGTGCTGACGCCTCGCGAAACACCGCAGTCGATCTCGGTGGTGACGCGCCAGGTGATGGATGATTTCGGGCTTAACGCCATCGATGACGTCATGCGCCATACCCCGGGCATCACCGTGTCGACCTACGACACCGAGCGCACCAACTACTATTCCCGTGGCTTCTCTATCGTCAACTTCCAGTACGACGGCATCCCGACCCTGCGTGACGCCCAATACTCAGCGGGCCAGACCCTGACCGACATGGCGATCTACGACCGTGTCGAGGTCCTCAAGGGCGCCACCGGCCTGCTCACCGGCGCTGGCGGCCCAGGGGGCACCATCAACCTGATCCGCAAAAAACCGACTTCCGAGTTCAAGAGCAGCATCGAACTGGGCGCCGGGTCCTGGGACAACTACCGCTCCCAGGTCGACGTCAGCGGCCCCCTGACCGAAACCGGCAATGTGCGTGGCCGTGCCGTCGCGGCGTATCAGGACAAACAATCGTTCCTTGACCACTACTCGCGCAAGACCGGTGTGCTCTACGGCATCCTCGAATTCGACCTGGACGAAAACACCCTGTTGACCCTCGGCGCCGACTACCAGGACAGCGATCCGAAAGGCTCCAGCTGGACCGGCACACGGACCATCTTTGATGCAACGGGAAACAAGCTGAACCTGCCGCGTTCGTTCAACAACGGCCCGAAATGGGGTTCATGGGAGCAATACAGTCGTACCGCTTTCGCGACCCTGGAACACACCTTTGACAATGGCTGGGTCACCAAAGGCCAGTACAACCACCAGATCAACGGCTATAACGCGCCTCTGGGCTACATCTCCCAGGACTCCGCCACCGCCAGTTCCATCTACGCACGCAAATACGTGGGCGACACCACCAGTGACAGCCTCGATGTGTACGCCTCGGGGCCATTCGAGCTGTTCGGCCGCGAACACGAACTGGTGATCGGCCAGTCCCTGTCCATTTCCAAATGGAAAGCCAAGGACTACACCGCGACCACTTACTTCAACAACTCCTATGACTTCTACAATTGGAATGGCCAAGCCATCGAGCCGCTGTGGACCGCTACCAAGATCAATGACGAAACCACCCGCCAGACCGGTACCTACGTCACGGGTCGCTTCAGCCTGACGGACGAGCTGCACCTGTTGCTCGGCTCGCGTATCGCCAACTACCAGGTCACCGGTACCAGCGACACCCAGGAAAGCGGCAAGGTGGTGCCGTATGCGGGCCTGACGTATGACCTGAACGACAATTTCACCGCGTATGCCAGCTACACCGAAATCTTCCAGCCCCAGACCCAGTACCGCACCCGCACACGCGCCATGCTTGCCCCCAACGAGGGCAAGAACTATGAGCTTGGCGTCAAGGGTGAATTCTTTGGCGGCCGTTTGAATTCCAGCCTCGCCTACTTCGAAGTGCACGAAGAAAACCGCCCGCTGGCCGACACGGCGTGGAACTCCCAGCCGGGCGTCGACTATTCGTACATCGGCACCAAGACCAAGACCAAGGGCTACGAAGCGGAAATCTCCGGCGAACTGGCCCAGGGCTGGCAACTGCAAGCGGGCTACACCCACAAGATCGCCCGCGATGACGATGGCAAGAAGGTCGCGACCTGGGAGCCGGAAGACCAGGTCAGTTTCTATACCACCTATAAACTCCAGGGCAACCTGGACAGGCTCACCGTCGGTGGCGGCGCGCGCTGGCAGAGCGCTGGCTGGCAGACCGTCAACAACTGGGGCTACCCCGGTGGTGGCCGCTCCGAGAAATTCACCCAAGACCCGTACTGGCTGGTTGATTTGATGACCCGTTACCAAGTGACCGATAACCTTTCGGCCACCCTCAACGTCAACAACCTGTTCGACAAGCACTACTACACCAACATCGGTTTCTATGACTCGGCTTACCCTGGCGACCCACGCAACGTGATGCTCACCACGCGCTGGGACTTCTAGCCCCGCAACCCGCAAAGCCCCTGGTCACTCCGTGGCCAGGGGCTTTTTTGTGCCCGCTGCGCAAGCCTGGATAAACACGCGGTATCAGACAGCAAAACGCCCCTGGCCATCGCTGGCCAGGGGCGCCCTTTACAGCAACCGCTTACTCCATCGCCGCCACAAAGCTGCTGATGAACTCAGCGTTATCCACGATCCGGTGGTGAGTCGTATCGATCACCACCGAACGCCGGATACCCGCCTGGCCAATCACCTCGCGCATACCGGACTCGATCAACGCCTGGTGGATACCGCCCTCGCTCAGGGCCGCCCACCAGCAATTGACCGGCGCCCGGATGGCGCGGTAATCGGTGTCTTGCAGGCGCTCATCCAGCACCTGCTTGAGCGCCCAGGAGCGCTCGGTTTCGCCGCCCGACTGCAACTCATCCTTGAGCACGCGGAAGCTATCGCCCAGGGCCCGCTCAGCCCAATCGGACACCTGCTGCCATTGCTCATCCTGGCTGCCGCACGTCGCCTGCCACACCGCGTGGATCTGCTCGGCGTACGCCGGGAACATCACCGCCAGCAACTCCACGCGCCGCTCGGCCGCAGACGTCACCCGCTGATCCAACTGCGCCCCCTGCTGCCAAAACGCAGTAAAGCGTGCCGGGGGCGGCGCATCGATCCAGCCCACCGATTCCACCACGCGGCCCGCCTGTTCCAGGCGGTAAGCCACCTCCATGGCCAGGTTGCCGCCCAGGGACCAGCCGGCCAGGCGGTAAGCGCCGTGGGGCTGTGCGCTCAACAATTGCTGGGTGTAGTCCTCGACCATCTGCGCCCAGGTCGGCACTTCAATGCCTTCGTCCACCAGTGCCCGGCACATCACGCCCAACACCGGACGCTGCTCACGCAACGCCAGGGCAATGGCCTTGTAGCAATGCACCGAGCCAAAACTTGGGTGGAACAGGTACAGCGGCGTGCCCTGGGCCTGGCTATTGAGCCGGACGATCAACGAGCGCTCGCCCTCGCCCTCGAGGCAACGCGCCTGAGCCGCGACCGTCGGGTGCAGCATCAACTGGTTGACGCCCAGCGCGACACCGCACACCTGATGAATGCGGTCCTTGAGCATCAGCACCAACAGCGAATGGCCGCCCAGCTCGAAGAAGTTGTCATGCAACCCGACACGTTCGACTTGCAGCACCTGCGCCCATGCCGCGGCAATCTGTTGTTCGGCCTCAGTCTGCGGCGCAACGTACTCGCGGCCAGCGGCCTCGGGCTTGGGCAGCGCCTTGCGGTCCAGTTTGCCATTGGGGCTCAGCGGCATGTGCTCCAGCACTACCCATTGCGCCGGGACCATATAGTCCGGCAGGTGGCTGGCCAGGTGGGTGCTCAAGCGCTCGCGCCAATCGTCACCGCTCGGTTGCAGCACCACGTAAGCCACCAGTTGCTTGCCATCAACCACCTGCACGCTCGCTTCACGCACAGCCGGGTGTTCCAGCAGGCGCGCTTCGATTTCACCCAGTTCGATGCGCAAGCCGCGCAGCTTGACCTGATGGTCGAGGCGGCCCAGGTATTCGATGACGCCGTCGGCACGCTGGCGTACCCGGTCGCCGCTGCGGTACAGCCGCGCCCCAGGGTGGAACGGGCAAGGCACGAAGCGCTCGGCGGTCAAGCCCGGACGCCGATGATAACTACGCGCCAAGCCTGCGCCGCCCAGGTACAGCTCACCGGCAACTCCGACCGGCACGGGTGACAGGTCGGCATCCAGCACATGGGTGCGCAGGTTGGCAATCGGTTCGCCGATCGGCACCGTGTCGTGCCCCTCGTCGACGCAGGTCCAGTGGGTCACGTCGATGGCGGCTTCGGTTGGGCCATACAGGTTGTAGAGGCCGGCTTGCGGCAGTTTGGCAAAGACTTGCTGCAGGGCGTCGACCGGTAGCGCCTCGCCGCTGCACACAATGCGCTGCAGGCTTTGGCAACGGGTCACCGCCGCATCCTGGAGGAACGCCTGCAACATCGAGGGCACGAAGTGCACTGTAGTGACCTGCTCGGCGGTGATCACACTGATCAACCGGGCCGGGTCGCGATGATCCCCCGGCGCTGCAACCACCAGGCGCGCACCGCTCATCAGCGGCCAGAAGAACTCCCACACCGACACGTCAAAGCTGAACGGGGTCTTTTGCAGCACCGTGTCGCTGGCACCGAGGCCATAGGCTTCCTGCATCCATTGCAGGCGGTTGGTCAGGGCCGAATGCCGGTTGCCCGCGCCTTTGGGCTGGCCGGTGGAGCCGGAGGTGTAGATCACATAGGCCAGGTTTTCGCCGTCCAGGACGATACCTGGGTCGCTATCGCTGTAGCCTTCGAACCACGACTCACCCAGCACCAGATGATCCAGGCCATCGGGTATGGGTAGCTGTTGCAGCAGGTGCGCTTGAGTCAGCAGCAACTTCACCCCGCTGTCTTCGAGCATGTACGCCAGGCGCTCACGTGGATACTCGGGGTCCAGCGGCACATAGGCACCACCGGCCTTGAGCACCGCCAGCAGGCCGACCACCATTTCGATGGAACGCTCCAACGCCAGGCCCACCAGCACATCCGGCCCGACGCCAGCCGCGATCAAACGATGGGCCAGGCGGTTGGCGCGGCAATTCAGTTGCGCGTAGCTCAGACGCTGCTGGCCAAACACCAGGGCCGGCGCATCCGGCGTGCGCGCGACCTGTGCTTCAATCAACTGATGCACGCAACGCTGCAACGGGTAATCGCGAGCGGTAGCGTTCCAGTCGTGGATCACTGCTTGCTGTTCCTGGTCATCCAGCAACGGTAACTGGCCGATACGCTGCCGGGTGTCCTGGGTCATGCCGTCGAGCAGGTTCAGCCAATGGCCGGCCATGCGTGCCAGGGTGGCCGGCTCGAACAGGTCCGTGGCGTAGGTGAACGAGGCGGCAAGCCCCTCGGCCGACTCATGGGTATTGAGGCTCAAGTCGAACTGGGCCGTGTGGCTGTCCCACGCCAGGCCGCTGACCTGCAGGCCGGGCAATGGCTCAGCCTGGTCGGGGCCACTGGCTTGGGTCTGATGATTGAACAGCACCTGGAACAACGGGTTGAAGCTCAGGTTGCGTTCCGGCTGCAACGCCTCCACCAACTGCTCGAACGGCAGGTCCTGGTGGGCCTGGGCATCGAGTGCACGCTGTTTGACCTGGGCCAGTAACTGGGCAACCGTCTGCTGCCCGTCGATATCGGCCTTGAGGACCTGGGTATTGACGAAAAAGCCAATCAGGCGCTCGGTTTCCACGCGGTTGCGGTTGGCGATGGGCACGCCGACGCGGATGTCCCGCTGGCCGCTGTAGCGGTGCAACAACGCCTGGAATGAGGCGAGCAGGAGCATGAACAATGTCACGTCCTCACGCTGGGCCAGCGCGCGCAACGCGGTGACCCGTGCCGCCGGTACGCGGATGTCCAGGCTCGCGCCGCGATGGCTTTGCTGGCTCGGCCGGGCGTGATCCAGCGGCAATTCCAACACCGGTTGTTCACCCCCCAGCAGGTCTCTCCAGTAAGCCAGCTGGCGCGCCTTCTCACCGGCTTCCATCCACTGGCGCTGCCACACCGCATAGTCGGCGTACTGGATCGGCAGGGCCGGCAATTGCGGCTCCTCGCCCTGGCTGAAGGCGGCATACAACTGCACCAGCTCGTCGACCATCACCTGCATCGATCCCCCATCGGAAATGATGTGATGCTGTACCAGCACCAGCACGTGGTCGTCCGCGGCCACCCGCAGCAGCCACACCCGCATCAGCGGGCCCTGGGTCAGGTCGAAAGGCTGCGCAATGTAAGCCTCCACCTGGCTGCGCAGGGCCGACGCATCCACATCGACCTGGGCGATCTCAACACTGGCCGGCGCGCCAATCACCTGCACCACACGCCCGTCCTCCGGTTTCAGGTGGGTGCGCAGGCTTTCGTGACGCGCAACCAGGGCGTCAAAACTGCGCTGTAGCGCCACGGGATCCAGGCGACCTTTGAGGCGCAACGCGCTCGGCACATGGTAGGCCGCGCTGTGCGGGTCCAACTGCCAGAGGAACCACTGGCGTTCCTGGGCATAGGACAACGGCAAGGGCTGCCCTCGCTCCACCGCGACCAGGGGTGGCGCCAATGGCATGCCGCTTTCGGTCGACAGCGCTGCGACAAACCCCTGCAGCCGTGGGTGTTCGAACAGGCTTCTGAGCGCAACCTCTCGGCCCAACACATTGCGCAGGCGGGAGATGACTTGCATCGCCAGCAACGAGTGGCCACCCCGCTCAAAGAAGTGATCGGCCAACCCGACCCGCTCGACACCGAGGATGTCAGCCCAGAGGGCCGCGACCTGTTGCTCAAGCTCCGTCACCGGCGCGACCCAGGCGTGTTGCGACTGGCTGGCGTCGGGTTTCGGCAGCGCCTGGCGATCCAGCTTGCCGTTCGGATTGAGCGGCATGCGGTCAAGGAAGATCAGGTGCGCCGGCACCATGTAGTCCGGCAGTTGCTCGCGCAAGGTGGCCTTGAGCGCTTCGGCATCCTGTTGCTCGGCGACCAGGTAGGCGATCAGTTGATGGTCGGCCGCCAACACCAGCGCTTCACGCACGCCGCGCTGGGCCAGCAGCAACGTCTCGATTTCCCCCAGCTCAATGCGGAAACCACGGATTTTCACCTGGTGGTCGACACGCCCGACGTACTCGATCACCCCGTCGGCACGGTAGCGCGCCAGGTCGCCGGTGCGGTACAGGCGCGCGCCGGTTGCGCCGAACGGGTCCGGCACAAAGCGTTCGGCGGTCAACAGCGCACGGTTCAGATAGGCGCGGGCCAGGCCGCAATGGCTGCCGATGTACAGCTCGCCCACCGCGCCCAGTGGCGCCAGGTTCAGGTCGCGATCCAGCACGTACAGGGCACGGCCTGGCAACGAGCGACCAATCGGGCTGGCGGTGGCGCCGATGGTCTCGCTGGACGTGCAATCCAGCACGCTCGAGACCACCGTGGCCTCGGTCGGGCCGTAGGTATTCAACAATCGAACATGGCCCAGGCCGGCCTTCAACCACTGTGCCGGGCCGTCCAGCGGCATGGCTTCGCCGCCGATATGGATCTGGCGCAGCGCGCCATACGTGCGCGGCCCCGCCGCCAGGCAGTCGAGCAAAAACAGGTTCCAGTAGGCGGTGGGCAAGTCGGCCAGGGTGATGCCTTGAGCGATGATTTCCTCGTACAACCGCGCGCTGTCCCACAGCTCTGGACCGCGCAACACCACGGTGGCACCGTGGGTCAGCGCCGGGTAGAGCTGCTCGACGAACCCGTCGAAGTTCAGGGTGGCGAATTGCAGGACGCGATCGTCCTGGGTCAACCGCGAATAGCCCGCCGCGATGCTGGAAAACTCGGTCAGCGCCCCATGGTTGATCGCCACGCCCTTGGGTTTGCCCGTGGAGCCGGAGGTGTAGATCACATAGGCGAGGTTTTGCGGGTCGACGGCTACCTGCGGATCCGTCTCGGGGTACTGAGTCAAATCCGTATACGTCAGGTCCAGCGTCGCCAAGCCTTCGGGTAGCGGCAGGTCGAGAGTCGCCTGGGTCAGCACCAGGCGCACGCCGCTGTCTTCAAGCATATGCAGCAGGCGTTCACGCGGGTATTGCGGGTCGAGCGGCACATAGGCGCCGCCGGCCTTGAGCACCGCCAGCAGGCTCACCACCATCTCGAACGAGCGCGCCACCGCCACGCCGACCAGCCCTTCCGGGCCGACACCTCGAGCGATGAGCGCATGGGCCAGGCGGTTGGCTCGGCGGTTCAATTCGGCATAGCTCAGCGACTGTCCGCCCAGGCACAGTGCCGTGTGCTCCGGACGCCGTTGCGCCTGGTGCTCGAACAGGTGCTGCACCCCCTGTTGAATCGAGCACGCCGGCGCCGGGGTATTCCAATCCCGCAGCAGGCGCGCGTGTTCCTGGCGATCGAGCAGCCTCAACTCGCCGATGGGTTGCCGGGCATCTCGCGCCACAGCGTCCAACAGGTTCTGCCAATGCCGCGCCAGGCGTGCCACGGTGGCGGCCTCGAACAGGTCGGTGGCGTAGGTCAGCGAGGCCCATATGCCTTCGGCGGACTCCTGGGTATCCAGGCTCAGATCGAAATGCGTGGTGTGGCTGTCCCACTCCAGCCCTTCCACCCGCAGGCCAGGCAACTGCTCGCCACGCGGCACACGCGCCTCGGCCTGGTGGTTGAACATCACCTGGAACAGCGGGTTGTGGCTCAGGCTGCGCTCCGGTTGCAGGGCTTCCACCAACTGCTCGAACGGCAAGTCCTGGTGCGCCTGGGCTTGCAGGGCGCGATGCTTGACCTGCTGCAACAGCTGGGCAAAGGACATCTGCCCGTCGATATCGGCCTTGAGCACCTGGGTGTTGACGAAGAAGCCGATCAGGCGTTCGGTCTCCACCCGGTTGCGGTTGGCGATCGGCACCCCGACACGGATGTCCGACTGCCCGCTGTAGCGATGCAACACGGCCTGGAACGACGCCAGCAACAGCATGAACAGCGTGACCCCTTCGCGTTGCGCCAGGCCCTTGAGGCGGGCAACCACATCGGCATCCAGGCCGACTTCCAGCTGCGCGCCACGGTAGCTCTGCACCGCGGGGCGCGGATGATCCAGCGGCAACGCCAGTACCGGTTGCTCGCCACCCAGCAGGCCCTGCCAGTACTCCATCTGGCGCTGCTTCTCGCCGGCGTCCATCCACTCGCGCTGCCACCCGGCGTAATCGGCGTATTGCAGCACCAGCGCGGGTAATTGCGCCGGCCGCCCCTGGCTGAACCCGGCGTACAGTTGCACCAGCTCATCGACCATGACTTGCATCGACCAGCCATCGGAAACGATATGGTGCTGAACCACTATCAGCACATGTTCCTGTTCACTCAGTTGCAACAGTGTCACGCGCAGCAGCGGGCCCTGGTACAAATCGAAAGGCCGGGCGATTTCCGCTTCCACCCGCGCCTGTACCTGCTGCGGCGATGCACCGAGCAGCCGCGCCTCATCCAGCCTCAGTGTGGCGACGGGCAGGATGTGCTGCCGCGTGGACTCACCGTCGGTGATAAACACGGTGCGTAAGGTTTCATGGCGTGCGAGCAAGGCGTCAAAGCTGCGCTGCAAGGCCGCGCGATCCAGTTGCCCGCTCAGGCGCAATGCGTTGGGCACGTGGTAGGCCGCACTCTCAGGCTCCAGTTGCCAGAGGAACCACTGCCGCTCCTGGGCATAGGACAACGCCAGGGGCTGCTCACGGCTGAGCGCGAGCATCGGCGGGGCCAGCACCGTGGCGTCCTGCGCCTGCAACGCCAGCACAAACCCTTCCAGTTGCGGTTGTTCGAACAACGTGCGCAGGGCAACTTCGCGCGCCAGCAACTGGCGCAGGCGCGAGATCACCTGCATGGCCAGCAAGGAATGCCCGCCCAGTTCAAAAAAGTGATCGCTCAGGCCGATCCGTTCGGCGCCGAGTACCTCGGCCCAGATCGCAGCCACCTGCTGCTGCAAAAGGCTGACCGGCTCGACGAACACCCCCTGGGCCTGGGCAACGTCGGGCAGCGGCAGGCCGCGGCGGTCGAGCTTGCCGTTGGGGGTCAGCGGCATCTGCGCGAGGAACATGAAGTGCGCGGGCACCATGTAGTCCGGCAGGCGGGACTTGAGAGCGCGCCGCAGTGCTTCGCGGAACTCCACCGCGTTGATCAGGGCGGGGTCGGCAGGCACCACATAGGCCACCAGTTGCTTGCCGGTCGGGCCGTCCTGGGCCACGACCACGGTTTCGCCGACGCTGTCCTGCTCACGCAGGCGCGCTTCGATTTCACCCAGTTCGATGCGGAAGCCGCGGATTTTCACTTGATGGTCGACGCGGCCGAGGTAATCCACCACGCCATCCGGACGGCCACGGGTCAGGTCGCCGCTGCGGTACACGCGGCTGCCGGGTTTGCCGAAGGGGTCTGGCACGAAACGTTCGGCGGTCAGTGCCGGACGTTCCAAGTAACCCCGGGCCACGCCCTCCCCGCCCAGATACAACTCGCCGGCCACGCCGATGGGTTGCAGGTTGAGTTGCGCGTCCAACACATAGCCGCTGCGGTTGCCGAGCAGTGTGCCGATGGGCGCATAGACCGCACCGCACGGGTCACCCTTGCGGGCCTTCCACAGCAGCGGCGTGACCACGGTTTCGGTTGGGCCGTAGCCATTGAACAGGTAGGTCGGTTTCAGCGCGCGCCAGGCCAGGTCGTAGCTGGCTTGCGCCACCGCATCGCCGCCGAAGCAGTACACCCGCACAGCCGGTGGGTGACCGTCGCGCTCGGCATGCTCGGCCAGCTGTTGCAGGTACACCGGCGGGAACACGGCCATCGTCACCTGGTGGCGATGCATCTGCGCGTAGGTGTATTCGGGCAACCACAGGCTGTCATCGCGGATCAGCACGCTCGCGCCGTTGATCAGCGGGTGCATCCAGCCTTCGTGGGAGCCGTCGAAGGCGAACGACATGAAGTGCAGTTCGCAATCGGCCGGCGAGGTTTCATAGCGCTCGCCCGTGGCAATGATGTGCGCCACCAGCGGGCCGTGGGACACCGCCACGCCCTTGGGCAGGCCGGTGGAGCCGGAGGTGTAGATCACGTAGGCGAGGTTATCGCCGTGCAGCTTCACGTCTGGAGCCGTGTCGCTGTAATCGGCCCACGCCTCGGTGCGATCGATCGCCAGGGTATCCAAGCCGTCAGGAATCGGCAGTTGCTGCAACGCCCGCGTATGCGTCAGCAGCAACCGGGCGCGGCTGTCTTGCATCATGTACAGCAGGCGATCACGCGGGTATTCGATATCCAGCGGCACATACACCCCGCCCGCCTTGAGCACGGCGAGGAACGCCACCATGATCTCGGCGCTGCGTGGCATGGCAATCGCCACGCGCACTTCCGGGCCCACACCACGGGCGATCAGCGCACGGGCCAGGCGGTTGGCCTGGCGGTCCAGCTCGCCGTAAGTCAGGGTCTGCGCGTCGAACTTCACCGCCACGGCCTCCGGTGTTTCAGCGGCGCGGTCAGCGACCAATTCGTGCACCAGGCGCGTGGCCGGGAAGCCGGAATCGGTGCGGTTCCACAGCTGCAAGATGTGCTGCTGCTCGTCGCGATCCAGCAGGTTCAATTGGCCAATGCTCTGCGCCTGATCATCGACCATCGCCTGCAACAGGTTCTGCCAGTGGCGCGCCATGCGCTCGATGGTCGAGGCGTCGAACAGATCGGTGGCATAACCCAGCGACGCCCACAGCCCCTCGCGGTTTTCCTGCACGTCCAGGTCGAGGTCGAAGTGGGCCGTGCGGCGCTCCCACGTCAAGCCTTCGATGCGCAAGTGCGCGAGTGCCGACGGCGTATCGCCCGGGCGCCCTTCGGCCTGGTGGTTGAACATCACTTGGAACAGCGGGTTGAGGCTCAGGCTGCGCTCCGGCTGCAAGGCTTCCACCAGTTGTTCGAACGGCAGGTCCTGGTGGGCCTGGGCCTCCAGCGCGCGCTGTTTGACCTGGGCCAGCAACTGGGCAACGGTCGTCTGCCCATCGATCTCGGCCTTGAGCACCTGGGTATTGACGAAGAAGCCAATCAGGCGCTCGGTTTCCACGCGGTTGCGGTTGGCAATGGGCACGCCGACGCGGATGTCCTGCTGGCCGCTGTAGCGGTGCAACAACGTCTGGAACGAGGCCAGCAGCAACATGAACAGCGTTACACCGTGAGCCTGGGCCAATGCCTTGAGATCGGTGGCCAGGGCCGCTGGCAGCGGTACGTCCAGGCGAGCGCCGCGATGGCTCTGCTGCGCCGGGCGCTGATGATCGAACGGCAGCTCCAGCACCGGCTGTTCACCCCCCAGCAGGTCTCGCCAGTAAGCCAACTGGCGCGCCTTTTCGCCGGCCTCCATCCAATCGCGTTGCCACAGCGCATAGTCGGCGTACTGGATCGGCATGCCCGGCAATTGCGGCATCTCGCCCTGGCTGAAGGCGGCATACAGCTGCACCAGTTCGTCGACCATCACCTGCATCGACCAGCCATCGGAGACGATATGGTGCTGCACCAACACCAAGACATGCTCGTCCTCGGCCAGGCGCAGCAGGGTCACACGCAACAGCGGCCCGGCTTGCAGATCGAACGGCCGGGCAATCTCGGCGGCGACCTGCGCGTGCAGATCGATCTCGCTCACCTCACCCAGGGCAATCGACACGGGGGCCTGGGCTTGAATGACTTGGCGCGCGCCCTCTGGCAGCACCTGAATACAGGTGCGCAAGCTCTCATGGCGAGCGACCAGGGCATCGAAACTACGTTGCAGCGCCGAACGGTCCAACGCGCCCTTGAGGCGCAGGGCGCTGGGGATGTGGTAAGCCGCGCTGTGCGGGTCCAGTTGCCAGAGGAACCACTGGCGCTCCTGGGCATAGGACAACGGCAGTGGTTGCTCACGGCTGGCCGGCAACAACGCGGGAACCGGCTCGCCAACGCTCGCTTCCAGGGCGTGCAAGGCGGCGGCAAAGCCTTCGAGACGCGGTTGTTCGAAAAGCAGTTTCAACGGCACTTCACGCCCCAGGGCATGACGCAGACGCGACACCACCTGCATCGCCAGCAACGAGTGGCCGCCCCGCTCAAAGAAGTGATCCGCCAGCCCGACCCGCTCGACACCCAGGATGTCAGCCCAGAGGGCCGCGACCTGTTGCTCAAGCTCCGTCACCGGCGCGACCCAGGCGTGTTGCGGCTGGCTGGCGTCGGGTTTCGGCAGCGCCTGGCGATCCAGCTTGCCGTTCGGATTGAGCGGCATGCGGTCGAGGAAGATCAGGTGCGCCGGCACCATGTAGTCCGGCAGTTGTTCACGCAAGGTAGCCTTGAGCGCTTCGGCATCCTGTTGCTCGGCGACCAGGTAGGCGATCAGTTGATGGTCGGCCGCCAACACCAGCGCTTCACGCACGCCGCGCTGGGCCAGCAGCAACGTTTCGATTTCCCCCAGCTCAATGCGGAAACCGCGGATTTTCACCTGATGGTCGACACGCCCGACGTACTCGATCACCCCGTCGGCACGGTAGCGCGCCAGGTCGCCGGTGCGGTACAGGCGCGCGCCGGTTGCGCCGAACGGGTCCGGCACAAAGCGTTCGGCGGTCAACAGCGCACGGTTCAGATAGGCGCGGGCCAAACCGCAGTGGCTGCCGATATACAGCTCGCCCACCGCGCCCAGTGGTGCCAGGTTCAGGTCGCGATCCAGCACATACAGGGCACGGCCTGGCAACGAGCGACCAATCGGGCTGGCGGTGGCGCCAATGGTCTCGCTGGACGTGCAATCCAGCACACTCGAGACCACCGTAGCCTCGGTCGGACCGTAGGTATTCAACAATCGAACATGGCCCAGGCCGGCCTTCAACCACTGCGCCGGACCGTCCAGCGGCATGGCTTCGCCGCCGATATGGATCTGGCGCAGCGCGCCATATGTGCGCGGCCCCGCCGCCAGGCAGTCGAGCAAAAACAGGTTCCAGTAGGCGGTGGGCAAGTCGGCCAGGGTGATGCCTTGAGCGATGATTTCCTCGTACAGCCGCGCGCTGTCCCACAGCTCTGGACCGCGCAGCACCACGGTGGCGCCGTGGGTCAGCGCCGGATAGAGCTGCTCGACGAACCCGTCGAAGTTCAGGGTGGCGAATTGCAGGACGCGATCGTCCTGGGTCAACCGCGAATAGCCCGCCGCGATGCTGGAAAACTCAGTCAACGCCGCATGGTTGATCGCCACGCCCTTGGGTTTGCCGGTGGAACCGGAGGTGTAAATCACATAGGCGAGGTTTTGCGGGTCGACGGCTACCTGCGGATCCGTCTCGGGGTACTGAGTCAAATCCGTATACGTCAGGTCCAGCGTCGCCAAGCCTTCGGGTAGCGGCAGGTCGAGAGTCGCCTGGGTCAGCACCAGGCGCACGCCGCTGTCTTCAAGCATATGCAGCAGGCGTTCACGCGGGTATTGCGGGTCGAGCGGCACATAGGCGCCGCCGGCCTTGAGCACCGCCAGCAGGCTCACCACCATCTCGAACGAGCGCGCCACCGCCACGCCGACCAGCCCTTCGGGGCCGACACCCCGCGCGATCAGCGCATGGGCCAGGCGGTTGGCTCGACAGTTCAATTCGGCATAGCTCAGCGACTGTCCGCCCAGGCACAGTGCCGTGTGCTCCGGGCGTTGCAGCGCTTGCGCCGCGAACAGCCCATGCACACCCGCACTGTGCTGCAACACCGGCGCTGCGTGATTCCAATCCTGTAACAGCCCGCGTTGCTGGGCCTCGGTCAACATCGTCAGTTGCGCGATGCGCGTGCCCGCCCGCCCGACGACGGCACGCAGCAAGCCCTGCCAATGCTCGGCCATGCGCTGCACGGTGGCGGCGTCGAACAGGTCAGTGGCGTAGGTCAGCGAGGCCCAAATACCGTCGGGCGATTCCTGGGTGTCCAGGCTCAAGTCGAACTGGGCGCTCTGGCTGTCCCACTCCAGCGCCTCCACCGCCAGGCCGGGCAACTGCTGCTCGCCGCGTACCCTGCGGCCTTCAGTCTGGTGGTTGAACATCACCTGGAACAGCGGGTTGTGGCTCAGGCTGCGCTCCGGTTGCAGGGCTTCCACCAACTGCTCGAACGGCAGGTCCTGATGACTCTGGGCTTGCAGCGCGCGCTGCTTGACCTGGGTGAGCAACTGGCTGAAGGTCATCTGCCCGTCGATATCGGCCTTGAGCACCTGGGTGTTGACGAAGAAGCCGATCAGGCGTTCGGTCTCCGCGCGGTTGCGGTTGGCGATCGGCACGCCGACACGGATATCCGACTGCCCGCTGTAGCGATACAACAGGGTCTGGAACGACGCCAGCAACAGCATGAACAGCGTCACGCCCTCACGCTGGGCCAACGCTTTGAGGCCGGTGACCAGCGTCGCCTCCAGGCCCATGTCCAGTCGCGCGCCGCGATAGCTTTGTACGGCCGGGCGCGGGTGGTCCAGCGGCAACTCCAATACCGGCTGCTCGCCCCCCAGTTGCTCGCGCCAGTACTCCAATTGGCGCTCTTTCTCACCGGCTTCCATCCAACTGCGCTGCCACAAGGCGTAGTCCGGGTATTGAATCGCCAACGCCGGCAAGCGCGCCTCCTGGCCCTGGCTGTAAGCCACATAACACTGCACCAGCTCATCGACCATCACTTGCATCGACCAGCCGTCTGACACGATGTGGTGCAGCACCAGCACCAGCACATGCTCATCCGGCGCCAGTTGCAGCAGCTTGACCCGTAGCAGCGGGCCTTGCTGCAGGTCGAACGGCTTGGCGACTTCTGCTTGCACCAGCGCCTCAAGCTGCTCGGGGTCGCCGTTTTCATGGGCGATTTCAACGCGCACCACGGGGTCGATCACCTGCAGCACCTGCTCGGCATCTTGATGCAGGTGGGTGCGCAGGCTTTCATGGCGGGCCAGCAGGCTATCGAAGCTGCGTTGCAGGGCGACACGGTCGAGCCGGCCCTTGAGCCGCAAGGCGCGCGGCAAGTTGTAGGCCGGGCTTTGCGGCTCCAGTTGCCACAAAAACCACTGCCGCTCCTGGGCATAAGAGAGTCGAAGGGGCTCACCGTCCTGACGCTTGAAAACCGGGGCAATCTCAAACAGGTTGATGCCTTGTTGCTTGAGCATGACCGCCAACGCTTTCTTTTGTTGCGCAGAAAGTGACCCTACCGACTCGATTAATGCTTGCACGCCACGCCCCTCAGGAAATCAATTTATCCAAATCTTCTGCTGATAGACGTTTGAGGGCCTCCAAGGATTTAGCCAATGCGTCCTGCACCGGCGAATTAATTGTCTGTTGCGCCGCCACGCCGGCAGTGAATTCGGCCAGGGTCGGTGTGGTGAAAATCGATTTGACGTCGAATTCGCTGTGCAACTGCTCACGCAGGCGAACCACCACTTGCGTGGCCAGCAGGGAATGGCCGCCCAGTTCGAAGAAGTTGTCGTGCAAGCCCACACGCTCCACCTCCAGCACCTCGGCCCAGATCGCGGCAATCTGCTGCTCCAGCTCACTCTGCGGCGCGACGTACGGCCGTGCCTGCAAGTTGGCATCCATCTTGGGCAGCGCTTTGCGGTCCAGCTTGCCGTTGGGGCTCAAGGGCATGTGCTCCAGCAGCATCCATTGGGCCGGGACCATATAGTCCGGCAAATGGCTGGCCAGGTGGGCGCTCAAGACCTCACGCCAAT